>DASVPT010000325.1:0-3980 GCA_036389535.1 Actinomycetota bacterium | reverse complement strand
CGGTTCGGCCGCGACGAATCGCGTCTGGGTCTTGCCCGTCAGGCGGTCCTGCATGAACGGGTAAGCGAAGCCGGCGTAGTTCGACCCGCCGCCGACGCACCCGATCACGACGTCCGGGTATTCGCCTGCCATCTCCATCTGCTTCTTCGCCTCCAGACCGATGACGGTCTGGTGGAGGAGGACGTGGTTCAGCACGCTGCCCAGTGAGTAGTTCGTGGTCGGGTCCTGGGCCGCGATCTCGATGGCCTCGCTGATGGCGATCCCCAGCGACCCGGTCGAGTCCGGATTCTCCTCGAGGATCTTCTTGCCGGCCTCGGTGGTCGAGGTCGGCGACGGCCGAACCTCCGCCCCGAACGTCTCGATGAAGATCCGCCGGTACGGCTTCTGCTCGTACGAAGCCCGGACCATGAACACCAGGCATTCCAGGTCGAAGAATTTGGCTGCCATGGAGAGCGCCGAACCCCACTGACCGGCGCCGGTCTCCGTGGTCAGCCGCCTGATCCCGGCCTCCTTGTTGTAGTAGGCCTGCGCCACCGCCGGGTTGGGCTTGTGCGACCCAGCGGGCGAGGTGCCCTCGTACTTGAAGTAGATGTGGGCAGGAGTCTGGAGCGCCTGCTCCAGCCGCCGGGCGCGATACAGGGGGGTGGGCCTCCACAGCCGGTAGATGTCGAGGACCGGCCCGGGAATGTCGATCCAGCGGTCAGTGGCGACCTCCTGCATGATCAGCGCCTCGGGGAACAGCGGCGCCAGGAGATCCGGCGTGACCGGCTGCTGGGTTCCTGGGTGCAGAGGGGGAAGCGGCGCGAACGGGAAGTCGGCGAGGATGTTGTACCAGGCGGTCGGGAGGTCCTCGGGCTTCAGGTTGAACTGCGTTGGCTCTTCTGCCATGGCGCCCTCCTCCCGGTATCTCCGGATACGAAGCGCCCATTGTATGGACTCTCGCGGTGAAGCGTGCACGTGATCGAACTCGCTAGCCGATGGCCGCCGCCAGCGCCGCGTCGTCCTGGGCGAAATCCCGGTCGCTCTGATCCGGAGGATGCGCGAGATGCCACCGAACCGATCGGTGAACGCACTCCCGCCAATCCGAGTGGACCCACCCGAGAACGTCCCGCGCTTTGGCCGGGTCGAAGACCACGTGTTGGGCAACGGTCCGTGTCAGACGGCAATCCTCGGGGAGAAGGTCCTCGGGGACGTGGACCAGCCGCGCCTCTGAACCCGCGGACGCGAGGATCTCCCTGATCCACATGCCCATGGAAGCGGTCCGCGGCTCGCACAAGTTGAAGATCTCGCCTGCCCGCTCCGACTCCAGTGCCAGCCGTATTCCGCGGGCGATCTCACCGACGTACCCCTTGGACCAGAGCCACGTTGCTGAGCCCACCGGGATCTCTGTTCGACCGGCCCGAACCCGCCGCAACACGAACTCCTCGCGGAGCTGATAGTCGCGTTCGCCGTAGACGAACGGAAGCCGGCACACGGTCGCTCCGAAGGAGCGGTACTCCTCCTCGACGTCCAGCTTCTCGTAATCGCTGAACTCCGGCCCTCTGCCTCGGTAGGGGAACCGAACGACGCGGGTCGGCGACTCCTCGGTGAGTGGCACCGGATCGGTCTCTGTTCCCTCGAGGACCGATCCCCACGCGCGGTAGACGTCCATGCTCGAAAGGACCAACAGCCGGAGGCCCTGGGGCAAGCCCGAGAGCGCGCTCGTGGCATCCTCCCGCGAAAGGGCGTTGCAATCTATGACCGCGTCGGGTCGAAACTCCGCCAGCTCGGCGGACCGTATGGGGAGCTCGCTCCGATCCATGTGAAGGTGTGTGACGTGCTGCAACTCCGGCGGCTCGTGCTGTCCGCGGTGGACGATGAGGACTTCGTTCCTCGCCCTGAGCAGATCCTCGACGACGGCTCGCCCGATGAAGCGCGTCCCGCCCAGGACGACGACCCGCATTGCTACGGCTGAGCGAGACGACGGGGGCGGCGGAAGCTCACTTCAGGAGCCGCTTGAGGTCCACGTTGCCGGTCTGGACCAGTTGATCGAACGTGCACTGGCGCGCCGGCTTGTCCGGACGCCATCGCACGAACCGCGCGCCGTGGCGAATGCGGTGGCCGGTGACCTGGTCGAACCCGACCTCCACCACGAGCTCGGGGCGCAGCTTCTCGTAGGACAGATCCTTCTCCCTGTTCCATCGACTCATCATGGCCTGGCCCGGCGGGGGTTCCGCCGAGCGACCTTCCCGATATGGGTTCAGCTTCTCCACCAGCTCTCGGCGGGCCTGCTGGGTGAATCCCGAGCTGAACCCGACCTGAATGAGCTCTCGGTCCGGCCCGTACAGCCCGAGGAGCAGCGACCCGACAGCCTCGCCCTGGCGGTCCTTCGCCCACCGAAAGCCGATCACGATGCAGTCGGCGGTTCGCTCCCGTTTCACCTTGAGCATCTCCCGCTCGCCCGACCGGTAGGGAGCGTCCGTTCTCTTCACGACCACGCCGTCCAACCCCTGCACCACGAAGGCGTTCAACCATTTCGTGGCGAGCTTCACGTCATCCGTGCTCGGGCTCAGATAGAGCGGTGGCTCGGCCTTGGCCATGACCTTTTCCAGCCCATCTCGTCTTGCAGAGAGGGGCTTCGTCCGAAGGTCGTTCTTGTCCTTGGCCAGAAGATCGAACGCCACGAACGACGCCGGCGTCTCTTTGGAGAGCCGCGCAACCCGCGACGCCGCCGGATGGATCCTTTGGAGCAGCGCATCGAAGTCGAGACCTCGGCCATCCGGGGTGAACACCACGATCTCGCCGTCGAGGATTACCCGCTTCGCACTGAGCGTCTTGAACGCTTCGACCAGCTCAGGGAAGTACCGGCCGAACGGGAGCTCACCGCGGCTCGAGATGAAGACGTCGTTTCCGTCTCGAAAGAAGACGGCGCGGAACCCATCCCACTTCGGTTCGTAGCTCCAGACTTCGCCTTCGGGCAGCGAGGCGACGTGTCGGGCTTCCATCGGAGCGATGGGAGGCTGGAATGGGAGATCCACGAGGAAGCGCATGCTACCCTCTCTTTGCAGCTGCGAGTCGCCCCTCCCTTTCCCGGATCGCTTCTCGCTGAGTTGCACGCGTGTCCACCACTCCAGGAGCGTTTGTGAGGCGACCGGAAGACCAAGAACAGCAAGGCCGAACCGTTTGGGAAGGCCGGATCGGCGATGTTCCGCTTCGGGTCGACATGCTCCCCTCAGGACGAATCTTCGCTTCGTGGTCGGTTCGGGGAAATGAGCGGCGTGCCGTGGTCGACACCGTCGAGCAACTCGAGCAGCGCGTCCTATTTCAACTCTTGCTCTCGGCCGGGCGGGGACAGGACGTGGTCGCGCAGCAGGTGGTCGCGGCCGTTCGTCAAGGACAGCAGGGGTTGCCCGACCCGACCAAAGCCGCTCCGCCGGTCAGGAAGAAGAAGCCGGCTCGCCGCGGTCCGCCCCGGTCGCGCCGCCGCCGGTAGATCCGCTTCCTTCTCGCCGGTCCAGCCATCCGCCAGTAGCGCCTCGTCCGTCGGCAATGATGCCCGCGAGGATCGAGAGCGCGATCTCCTCGGCGGTCCGTGCTCCGATGTCCAGTCCGACCGGGGTTCGGATTCGTTCCAGATCCTGATCACTGAAACCTCTTCGGCGAAGCTCGTCGAGGTACGGGCCCACATGACGAGCACTCCCCATCACGCCGATGAACCTGGCCCTCGACCGGAGGATGGCCGCCACCGAATCGACGACGTCGGGCGCGTCGTGGTCGGTGTGGACGGCGACGGTGGCGCCGTCAAGCCGAAGGTCTTCCACGGCAGAAACGCTTCGTATGGACGGACCCAATAAGTCGAGCGGGACGAAGGTGCGCTCCGACCGGCGTTCCACCAGGACCGGATCGAATCCGAGCTCTCGGCCCCACCGAATCAGGTTGAAGCCGACGGGGGTCGCCGAGATGACGACGAGCAGCGGCCGCCGGACCGACGGCTCCAGAAA
>DASVPT010000324.1:0-5578 GCA_036389535.1 Actinomycetota bacterium | reverse complement strand
GAGCTCCTCGACCACGCTCCTCGGCACGAGCAACGTCCCGGTGAAGAACCCCATTTCGAACAGCGCCGTGATCCGCCCGTCGAGAAGCGCACTCGAATCGACAACGCTGACTTCTCCCTGGCGTGCGCCCGCGGCTCGAGGCTTCACGCCGAACAACGACAGCAACTCTTCTGCTCTCGATCGACCGATCCGATAGCCGACGTACGACAGCGTCACGTAGAGAAACGAGACGGTCGAGTAGGCGGCGATGCTCGGGAGGCGGAAAAGGGGGATGGAGACGAGCGTGGCGACGATGAGACCCAGGAGCAGCCCAATCGTTCCGGCGAGGACCTCGGGAGCGGGCACCCGTCGGAGCTCGCGCTCGACCGCGGACACCGCAGACGAGGTCCGTCTCCCCAGGACGCCTCCGAGGACGAATCCGATGCCGGATCCAACAACGATTCCAGCCAGTAGACCGGCCGAGGTGTAGCTACCCGTGCTCTTTGCGATCTGCCACCCGGCCATGGCGAAGAGACAGACCATGATGAGACGGACGAACTCCACCAGGAGGTCGCCACGGACCACCGGCTTGATGGGGGCGTCCCGGTCCTCTCTGGGGGTTGTCTTCTCGTTCATCGCCGCGCCCGCCGACCCGAGCGTGGGCAGGCGGAAAAGCCTCCTTACCTGCTATTTCGGGATGCGCGCGGCGACGCTTGAGGGGTCTTGCCTGGAGAGCCTCGAGCCCGGAGCTAGTGGGCTTCTTCCAGAACCTTATCCAGCATGGCCTCGGCCTTCTCCTCGGTCGAGTTGAAGGCGAAGGTCAGCTCGGAGACCAGGATCTGTCGTGCCTTGGCCAGCATGTGCTTCTCGCCGGCGGAGAGGCCCTTGTCCTTCTCGCGGACGGAGAGGTTCCGGACGACTTCCGCGACCTGAAAGATGTCACCGGAGCTCAGCTTGGCGAGGTTGGTCTTGTACCGGCGGCTCCAGTTGGTGGCGGTGGCTTCCTCCTCCTCGCGGAGAAGGTCGAAGACCTTCTTGATGTCCCGCTTGGAAACGACCTCCCGCAGGCCGACCTCATCGGTGCTGTCGATGGGGACCATGAGCGTCAGGTCGCCATGAGCCAGACGGAGCTTGAAATAGGTCTTTGTTGAGCCGAAAATCTCGCGTTCTACAAGGTCTTCAATAACTGCAGCCCCGTGATGGGGGTATACGACTTTGTCACCCTTTCGAAACACGACTCTCCTCGCTGCGTGACTAAAGATCCTGGGAGGTAACGAGAATACTACAGAGCCGCCGATCCGCGCAAGTGAAACAGCAGGTCAGAGCGCCGTTTCTACTTTGTCCAGACAACTTTGACGGCCATCGACCGGCCGCAGATGCGTAGTGAAATACACAATTCGGATGACGGAGTGCTGCTAGCTCTCCGTTCCGGCCATTTCGACGGGCGGAGTCTCCGGCGGAGCCGTGGGGTGCTCGAAGGCGACCTCCCCGTCACGAGCGTCCACGATGATGGTCTCGCCGGCCTTGAACTCCCGCCAAAGAAGCTTCTCGGAGAGCGGGTCCTCCACCAGCCGCTGGATGGTCCGGCGAAGCGGTCGCGCCCCCAGTGAGGGGTCGTACCCCTTCTCCGCGAGCAGGTCCTTTGCAGCGTCCGTCAGGACGATGTCGACGTCCTTCGCCTTCAGCTGGTCCCGAACCCGCACCATCATCAGGTCGACGATGGCCTTCACGTTCTCGCGGGTGAGCGAGTGGAACACGATGACCTCGTCGATTCGGTTGAGGAACTCGGGCCGGAAGGAGCGCTTCAGCTCTTCCATCACCCGCTCCTTCATCTTCTCGTACGTGACGTTCTCGTCGGACGCCGCCATGAACCCGATGTTCGCGCCCTTCTGGATGTCCCGGGTCCCGAGGTTGGAGGTCATGATGATCACGGTGTTCTTGAAGTCGACCGTGTGACCCTGTGCGTCCGTCAGGTGCCCGTCTTCCAGGATCTGAAGCAGCGTGTTGAAGACGTCCGGGTGCGCCTTTTCGATCTCGTCGAACAGGACCACGCTGAAGGGCTTGCGGCGGACCGCTTCGGTGAGCTGCCCGCCTTCCTCATAACCCACGTAGCCGGGCGGCGAGCCGATCAGTCGGCTGACCGTGTGCTTCTCCATGTACTCCGACATGTCGAGCTGGATGAGCGCGTCCTCGTCGCCGAACAGGAACTCGGCAAGGGCCTTCGACAGCTCGGTCTTTCCAACACCGGAAGGCCCGAGGAAGATGAACGAGCCCGAGGGCCGCTTGGGATCTTTGAGGCCCGCCCGCGTGCGGCGGATGGCCTTGGAGACCGCAACGACTGCCTCGGACTGGTCGACGATTCGCCGGTGGAGCTCGTCTTCCATGCGAAGGAGCTTCTCGGTCTCTTCTTCGGTCAACTTGTAGACCGGAATGCCGGTCCAGGCCGCGAGGACCTCGGCGATCTCCTCCTCGTCGACCTCGGAGAGGACGTCCATCTCACCGGACTTCCATTCGCGCTCGCGAACGGCCTTCTCCTCCATGAGGTGGCGCTCGTCGTCGCGAAGCCGGGCCGCGCCCTCGAAGTCCTGCGCGTCGATGGCCGATTCCTTCTTCATTCGAACCTCGGCGATGCGCTCGTCCATCTCGCGGACGACCGGCGGAGCGGTCATCCGGCGAATCCGCATGCGCGAACCTGCCTCGTCGATGAGGTCGATGGCCTTGTCGGGGAGGAACCGGTCGCTGATGTAGCGATCGGAGAGGTTGGCGGCCGCGACGAGGGCGTCGTCGGTGAAGGTGACCCGGTGGTGGGCCTCGTAGCGGTCGCGGAGTCCCTTCAGGATGTCGATGGTGTGGGCGACGCTTGGCTGGTCCACGTAAATGGGCTGGAAGCGGCGCTCGAGCGCGGCGTCCTTCTCCAAGTGCTTGCGATATTCGTCGCGAGTGGTCGCGCCGATGGTCTGGAGCTCACCCCGGGCGAGCATCGGCTTCAGGATCGACGCGGCGTCGATGGCGCCTTCCGCGGCGCCGGCCCCAACCAGCGTGTGGAGCTCGTCGATGAACAGGACGATGTCGCCGCGGGTCTTGATCTCCTTGAGCACTTTCTTGAGGCGCTCCTCGAAATCTCCTCGATACCGCGAACCCGCGACCAGAGCTCCGAGGTCCAGGGTGTAGATCTGCTTGCCTTTGAGCGTCTCGGGGACATCCCCCTTGACGATCTTGGTGGCAAGCCCCTCGACGATGGCGGTCTTGCCGACGCCGGGCTCTCCGATGAGGACGGGGTTGTTCTTGGTTCGACGGGACAGCACCTGCATGACCCGCTCGATCTCCTTGTCGCGGCCGATGACGGGATCCAGCTTGGTGTCGCGAGCGAGCTGGGTGAGGTTCCGGCCGAACTGGTCAAGCACCATGGAACCCTGGGGAGCCTGCTCGCCAGGCTGTCCACCTTCCTTTCCGGTGTAGCCCTGCAGCAGTTGGATCACCTGCTGGCGGACCCGGTTGAGGTCGGCGCCCAGCTTCTGGAGGACCTGCGCCGCGACGCCTTCGCCCTCGCGAATCAGCCCGAGCAGGATGTGCTCCGTGCCGATGTAGTTGTGCCCGAGCTGCAGCGCTTCGCGGAGCGAGAGCTCCAAAACCTTCTTCGCTCGAGGCGTGAACGGGATGTGGCCGGTGGGGGCGGCCTGGCCCTGGCCGATGATCTCTTCGACCTGCGAACGAACGGCTTCGAGAGAGATGCCGAGAGACTCGAGAGCCTTCGCTGCGACGCCTTCGCCCTCGTGAATCAGGCCCAGCAGAATGTGCTCGGTCCCGATGTAGTTGTGATTGAGCATCCGGGCTTCTTCCTGAGCCAGGACGACGACCCTGCGTGCGCGGTCCGTGAACCTCTCAAACATGCCGTACCCTCCGGGCCTCAGGAACAGCCCGCTCTCGCTCCTGGTCCCTGGGATCGACGGACCACGTCCTCCCCCGGGGGCGGAGAAGGCGCCCCGGCGCTTCTAACGCGCCCGAGCGCCTCTCGAACCGATTATACCCGCGGCTTCCGACGGTACCCGGTGGCCGAAGCTTTTGGGACCTTCGTCTCATCGCCGCTTCCGCGTCCTCATCTGGAACCCTTCAACAAGGTATTCGGGCGACACCTTCCAAAAGATGAGGAGGAAGACAAAAGTCATACAAAAGGTTTGCGGTGACTACTGCTTTGAGATGGTGTTGCCATCGTGGTGGACTGTACGGGGGAGGACGAAAACCACCCGGATGACCCTTGGTGAACCGACCAAGAAGGATTGATCCTTACGGGGTGGACACCGAGCCGGTTCGGGTGCTGGTCGTCGACGACCACGACGGATTTCGGTCCTCCATGATTCAAGCGCTCGAGCTCGTCCCCGACGTCGAGGTGGCGGGCGAGGCGACCTGCGGCGAAGAGGCGTGCGAGGTGGTCGTCGATCTCAAACCGGACCTTGTCCTGCTGGACCTGTCGATGCCGGGAATGGATTCCATGGACGCGGCTCGAACCATTCGGCATTCGACTCCTGAGTCTCAGGTGATCGTTCTCACAGCGCTGGAGGATCCGGCGGTCGAAGAGCGAGCCGTGGCTGCCGGCGCGGCTGCCTTCATTCCGAAAGGGACGCCGCTCGACGACATGGTCGGCGTCATCCGTGACGTCACGCATCACCGCGGACGCTAGTGGACCGGGTCTGACGCCTTCGTCCTGATCCCATACCGCGACTGCCAGTAGAACGGCGCCGGCCGGTTTTTCCTCCAGAAGGGAAAGAACACCCGCTTGTCGTGGTCCGGGATATTCGTTCGCTTGCCGTCCTCGGTGAACGTCCGCATCACGGGCCGCCAAAGGTTCGAATCCCCGCGCCGCTGCCACGGCTCCAAGCGCTCGTGCGGAGCGGGGACGGCGAACAGCCCGAGTTCATCGCGGGGAAGGAAGAGGTGATCATCGGGACCGAAGTCGATGGGAAAGCTCGAATAGGTTCGCGTCGGCAGGCGTTCGATGGCAGCCGTCAGCGAGCGGCCGCCCTTGCCATGTGTTCTCTTCAGCCCATCGGCGATGATCCGGACCGCGTCGTACCCCTCCTGCTCCAGGCCTTCAGGGAAGCGCCCGAACCTCCGGTTGAACATTCGCCGGAACTTCGCCACCCGAGGGATGGCCTGGGCCCACCCGGCCCATGTGTACGTGTAGCACGCGGTGGCTCCCGCTCGCGGGGCTTCGGAGTTATTGCGCGACACGAGGAGCGAGGACGGGGCCGAGACGGGCGCGTGCTGCCGAACAGCACGCTGAATGGAATCCACATCGTCGCGAATCGCACCCGGTCCGTCGAAGGCGACGACGGCGTCCGAATGCGCAGCAACCATGATGGCTTCCGTTCCTGGCCCGAATCGATCGATGCTTCGGATGGTGAAATCGTTGCTGAGACGTCCGCCCCAGTACTCGACCGCTGCCCGCGTTGGTTCCACAGCGGTTGAGGGCTCCCGGCCTCTCCCGAGGAACACAATTTCACCGGCCTTGCGATCAACCACCAGGTATCTGGCGATCACCGCCGCTTGCCACTCCCAAGGAATCGTGGTCTGGAACACCTCGGAAAAAAGCTGCCGCGGC
>DASVPT010000323.1:0-5605 GCA_036389535.1 Actinomycetota bacterium | reverse complement strand
TTGTCCGTGCTCTGAATGGCCTCCTGGCCGACGACCTTGCCGCCCTTCGCCTCGAACACCTGCCGGAACACCGCGGCCAGGGCGTCTGCGTACGGACTCTCGTCGTTGACGGTGGCGGCCGTCTGCGCGTGCATTTGGTCGACGGCGAAGTCCGCCACAACCGCTCCCTGGATCTTGTCGTTGTGGGCGGTGCGCGCGTAGAAGGGCTGGTGGCTGCCCTCGGCCGTGAGGTTCGGGTTGGTGTTCGACGGGGAAATCAGCGTGATTCCCTTGTCCGACAGAATCTTGTCGGACACCCCGAGCGCCTCACTGGAGCAGCTCGTCCCGACCACAGCCACGACCTTCGGGTCTGCGGCAATGCGTGTCGCGGCAGCCTGCCCGCCTTCAGCGGAACATCCGCTGTCCTCGACGGTGAAGCTGACCTTGCGGCCCAGCAGCGTCCCGTCCTTGCCGTCGAACTTGCCATCCAGGTGGTCGATGGCCAGCTTCACGCCGTTGGCGCTGTCCTGCCCGAGCGACGCGGTGTCGCCAGAGATGGTCAGCTCGCCCCCGAGCTTGATGGGCTCACCGGCGCCGAACTGGACACAGCCGAACTGATCGGCCTGGCACTTCTGTTGTGCTCCTCCCCCGGCGGTGCCCTCCTGCTTCTTGGCGCAGGCGGCACCGATCAGTGTGAGAGCACTCAGGAGCGCCACTGCAAAGAGCGGCTTTCGCTCCCTCACGCGATCCCTCCTCTCGGTACAGACTTCTTCCTGTTGATCGGGCAGTCGGTTATCTTCCGCCCGCTAGCAGCACTCATTTACCACAATTGGGCCGGCTTCCGAAACTCGGAGACCGGGACGCATAGCCCTTCACGCGGTTATACGAAGCGGCGGGCAGCTGGAGTTCGTCCGGCTTTCGGGTACGCCGGAGGCCGTCAGTTGGGCCATGGTTTGCACCCGGGCCCGGGCAGCCTTACCGTACGGCCACAGGACTGACCGATGAGCGTATCCACCATCCATTCGTTTCGCTCCCATCCCTCAGCGCTGTACGAGATCCGTCAGTTCATCCGGCAACTCGCCGAGCAGGCCTCTTTTCCGGATCAATCAACCAACGACCTGCTGGTCGCCGTGTCCGAGGCGTGCGCCAACTCAATGCTTCACACGAACAGCCGCGAGATCAAGGTCACGTGGAACCAGACCGGTGATTGCGTCGAGGTGAAGATTCGGGACGAGGGCGTGTTCAAGAAGCGCGTTCGGATCGCCGAGCTCGAAGGCCAGGGAGCGCACGGGATCCCGCTCATGACGGCGCTCGTGGACGAGTTCGCCGTGAAGGAAGGGACGGAGGGCAATCCGGGGACGCTCGTCCGCCTTTTCAAGTGCAGCGGGAAGGCGAGCTAGACCCGTACCGCGGTCGATCCCAGAAGCGTTCGGAGCTCCCAGAGCAGCGCCGGTGAGCCGTCCACGCGGTAGTCGTGGCCCAGCTTCAACCTGGTGGTCTCGCCATCTGAGACCAGATGAACGACCACCGGAAGGTGGCCTGGGTGTGTTCCGAGCAGCTCCTTCAGCCTGGTGATCAGTCCTCCGTTGCAACCCGAGATGGGCACGTCGACGATCAACGGCTCTCCGGGGAGCGCGCCGCTTCCGTCGGCCGGCGCCTCGCCGTTGCCCGACCGAAGGTCCGGCTCGGAGATCTCGAGCGATACCAGTTGGAGCTCGCCTCTCTGGCCGCGGAAATCAGCCCGCCCCCGGACTTTCACGATGCAATCCGGCTCCAGGAGCGATGACGCCTTGTCGAAGACCGACGGGAACGCCACGACCTGAACCCCACCGGTGAGGTCCTCCAGTCGGAACACCGCGTACGGCTCGCCGCGCTTGGTGAACCGCCGGCCCACGGCCCCGATGATGCCCGCCACCGTGACGACGTCGCCGTCACCGAGGGATGGCACGTCGGAAAGCTCCATGTCCGTCTGAGCTGCGAGACGCTGCCGAATGGAGAGCAGCGGGTGATCCGTCACGTACTGCCCGAGCATCTCCTTCTCCAGACGGAGGAAGGTCTTTCGGTCGAACTCCTCGCCTTCGAGAACCGATTCGTCCAGGTCGTGGCCGGCCTGCTGACTGCCGCCGAACAGAGAGAACTGACCCGCGGCTTCCGCTCTCCGCTCGGCCACGACCGGATCGGCGACCTTGGCGTAGTTCTCGAACAACGCCCGACGCGCGTAGCCGAGTGAGTCGAAGGCCCCGGAGAGGATCAGGCTCTCCAGGCTCTTCTTGTTGAGGACGCCCGGATCCACCTTTCGGCAGAAGTCGGTGAACGAGTCGAACGCGCCCTTCTCCGTTCGCGTGTCCAGGATCTGCTGGACGGCGCCCTGTCCGACGTTTCGCACCGCAGCGAGGCCGTAGCGGATGTCGCCATTCGTGGGAGTGAAGTAGAGCTCCGATTCGTTCACGTCTGGCGGGAGGACGCGGACCCCCATCAGCCGGGCGGCATTCAGGTAGAACGGCTTCTTGTCCTTGTCGTCCCTCACGCTGGTCAGAAGGGCGGACATGTACTCCACGGGGTGGTGCGCTTTCAGATACGCCGTCTGGTACGCGACGTAGGCATAGGCGCAGGCGTGTGAGGCGTTGAAGCCGTAGTCGGCGAACGGGACGATGAGGTCGAAGATCTCCTCCGCCAAGCGCGCTTCGTAGCCCCGGGCGACCGCCCCCATCACGAACTTCTCGCGGTGCGGGATGAGGATCTCGCGGATCTTCTTGCCCATGGCCTTCCGCAGCGTGTCGGCCTCGCCCATCGAGTAGCCGGCGAGGGTGGCTGCGATCTGCATGACCTGCTCCTGATACACGATGACCCCGTACGTGCCCTCGAGGATCGGGGTCAGGTCCGCGTGCGGATACACCACCGGCTTTCGGCCGTGCTTTCTCTCGCAGTACTCGATGTGCTGTCCCATGCTCAGGAGGCCCGGGCGATACAGGGCCACCAGCGCCATGAGGTCCTCGAACCGGTCTGGTAGCAGCAGCTGGACGAGCTGCCTCATTCCGGGGCTTTCCAGCTGGAAGACACCGTTCGTGTCGCCGCGGCGAAGCATCTCGTATGCCATCTCGTCCTCGAGGGGAACGGCGTCGATGTCGAGCTCGACTCCCTTCCGCTGGAGAATTGTGACGGTGTCCTGAATGACCGAAAGGTTCCGGATCCCGAGAAAGTCCATCTTGAGGAGCCCGAGCTTCTCGACGCCGTGCATGTCGAACTGGGTCACGATCCGGCGCGAGTCGTCCCGCGAGTCCTTCGAGAGCTTCAGCGGGAGGTAGTTGACCAGCGACGCGTCGCCGATCACGACGCCGGCAGCGTGGACCGAATCCTCACGCCTCAGGCCCTCGAGCGCGCGGGCCGTGTCGATGACCTCCTTGGCTTCAGGCTCTCGCTGGTACGCCTCTTTCAGCTCGGGCGATTTCTCTAGAGCATTGTCGATGGAGTAGTCGCGGCCCAGGACGGCGGGCGGGTAGAGCTTGCACAGGCGATCTCCGAACGCAGCGGGGAATCCGAGGACGCGGGCGGCATCGCGAATGCCCTGTTTTCCCTTGATGGTCTGGAAGGTGATGATCTGGGCGACCTGATCGGCGCCGTATTTCTGAGCGACATAGCGAATGACCTCGTCGCGCCGCCGCTCGTCGAAGTCCATGTCGATGTCGGGCATCTGCTTGCGTTCGGGGTTCAGGAACCGCTCGAAGATGAGCCCGTACTTCAGCGGGTCGAGGTCGGTGATCCTCAGGCAGTACGAGACGACGGAGCCGGCCGCGGAGCCTCGACCGGGCCCCACGCGGATGCCGTGGTCGCGGGCGAACCGGATGACGTCCCAGACGATCAGGAAGTATCCCGGGAACCCCATCGCGCAGATCACGTCGAGCTCGTGCTCGATGCGCTGCCGAAGCTCGTCCGTGATCGCGCCGTAGCGTTCGGCGGCGCCCGCGTAAACCAGCTCGTGCAGGTACTGGTCGAGCGTCTTGCCGGCGGGCGGGTCGAACCTCGGCAGGTGGAGCTGTCCAAAGGTCAACTCCAATTCGCACGCCTCGGCGATGTCGAGGGTCGCGTCGCACGCCTCCGGCAGGTCGGCGAACACGGCTCGCATCTCATCGGCGGACTTCAAGTAGAAGTCATCCGTGTCGAATTTCAGGCGATTCGTGTCCGACTGAAGCTTCTGCTGCTGGATACACAGGAGCACGTCGTGGGGCCGCGCGTGCTCCTTTTCGGTGTAGTGGATGTCGTTGGTGGCAACCAGCGGGACCCCGGTCGCGCGGGACATCTCCACGAGCGCCCGATTCACCTGACGTTGCTCCGCCAGGCCGTGGTCCTGAAGCTCGAGATAGAAGCCGTCGGGCCCGAGGATGTCGCGGTACGTGCCGATCACTTCGCGCGCTTTCGATTCGTTCCCGGCCAGCAACACCCGCGCCGTCTCCGAAGCGAGGCAGCCGGACAGCGCGACGAGTCCCTCCGCCCGCTCCGCCAGGAGCTCCTTGTCGATCCGCGGGCGGTGGTAAAAGCCCTCGAGGTGCGCGTCGGTCACCAGGCGCAGGAGGTTCCGGTAGCCGCGCTCGTTCTTGGCCAGAACCGTGAGGTGGCGGTAGTTCTCGTCGTTCTCACCCGGATTCCGGTCGAAACGAGACCGCGGCGCGACGTAGGCCTCGACGCCGATGATCGGTTTGACGCCGTGGCTTCGCGCGGCCTCGTAGAAGTCGAGCGTTCCGAACATCGCCCCGTGATCGGTGAGGGCGATTGCGGGCATGCCGAGCTCGGCCGCCTTGGCGGTCATTCCGTCGACTCGAGCTGCCCCGTCGAGCAGCGAGAACTCGCTGTGCGTGTGAAGGTGAACGAAGCCTCGCTGCCCCATCAAGCCCCAGAGTAAGTGCCGCCCCCGACGCGCCAGGCGCGTCTGTGGACAACCTGTGGATTACTTACACGCTTGTAATTCTGTCGGCGCCGAGGGTACACTCCGGCGGACGGGTGAAGCAAGGGGGTCGACGGAATTTCAGCGCAACGAATGCGTCTTTCGTACTCGAGCATCTCGACGTACGAGAACTGCCCAGCCAAGTACCGGTTCCAGTACGAGACCCGCCTTCCCAGGTCGACCTCGCCGGCTCTAGCGTTCGGCGAGTCGTTGCACCGGGCCCTATACCGATTTCACAACCGGCCGGTACCGGTGGCGCCTTCGCTCGAGGAGCTTCAGGAGATGCTCGAGGGCGAATGGATCCGGGACGGGTTCCGGGACGAATCGGAGGAGCACCTCTACAAGGAGCACGGGCGGCAGGTCCTGGGCGAATACCACCGCCGGAACGCCGACTCGTTTCGGATCCCGGCCGCGCTCGAGTTTCGATTCACCATCGAGATCGAGGGTGTCGAGCTCTCCGGGATGATCGACCGGATGGACCGGATCCCCGGTGGGGGCTACGAGATCATCGATTACAAGACCAACCGGCGGCTCCCCCCGATGGCCTCGGTCGACCGTGACCTCCAACTCTCGCTCTATTACCTGGCGGCGAAGGAGATCTGGGGCATCGAGCCCGAGCGCCTGACGCTCTATTTCCTTCTCCCGGGCCAGCGGATGACCACCACGCGAACCGTAGCCGACGCCGCC
>DASVPT010000322.1:0-4280 GCA_036389535.1 Actinomycetota bacterium | reverse complement strand
CGCGGCGAAGCGGCTCTCCGCCGACGTCATCAACTTCTCAGCCAGTGGGTCTTCGGTCTCGAAGGGCGAGAGCCTGAAGGACACGGCGCTGACCCTTCAGGCCATGGGAGCCGACGCCATCGTCATCCGGCACTCCTCGTCGGGTGCGGCGAACACGCTGTCGCGATGGGTGTCGGCGAGCGTCCTCAACGCGGGCGATGGAACGCACGAGCATCCGACCCAGGCCCTGCTCGATCTCCTCACGATCCGTGACCACTTTCCGTCCTTCGAAGGCCTGCGGGTTGCCATCGTGGGCGACATCAGGCACTCGCGGGTGGCCCGGTCGCTCACGTTCGCACTGGGGAAGGTCGGCGGGCAGGTGACCTTGGTCGGGCCCTCGACATTGATCCCGCCGGAGGCGCCGGCGTGGGGCGCGGAGGTCTCGCACGACCTTGAGGCCGTCCTGCCCAAGCTCCACGTTTGCTACATGCTGCGCGTGCAGCGAGAGCGCCAGCGCCAGCAGTTCTTCCCGAGCGTTCGCGAGTACTCCCGACTGTTCGGCTTGAGCAGGGCTCGGGTGAATGCCCTGCCGGAACGCGCGCTGATCATGCATCCCGGGCCGATGAACCGCGGCGTCGAGATCGGCGCGGACGTCGCCGACCTTCCGCGGTCCGTGATCACGGACCAGGTGACGAACGGTATCGCGGTGAGGATGTCGCTCCTTTATCTGATGCTCGGTGGCGAGGCCCGGCGCACCTCGACGGACGAAGACTCCGACGAACGGGTCGAGGAGACGGAGGCGATGGCGTAGTGCCGACCCGCGTCCTCTTCCGTGGCGTTCGGCTGGTCGACCCGTCGGCGAGACAGGACCGCGTCACCTCGGTGCTCGTCGAGGATGAGCAGATCGCGGGCGTGGGATCGGATGTCTCCGCGGGCCGCGCAGAGGTCATCGACGCGGATGGGTTGGTCATGGCGCCGGGCCTGGTGGACCTCCACACGCATCTGCGCCAGCCCGGATTCGAACATAAGGAGACGGTGGAATCTGGCTCGCGCGCCGCCGCCGCGGGCGGCTATACCGCGCTGTGCGCCATGCCCAACACGGATCCGGTCGCGGACAACGCCGCCGTGATCAGTGAAGTCGTCAATCTGGCCGACAAGGCGGGGCTGTGCGATGTCTTCCCGGCGGGGGCCATCACCAAGGGTCTGGCCGGCGAAGAGCTGACCGACATGGCTGAGATGGCAGAGGCGGGGGTGCGCCTTGTCACGGATGATCACAACTGCGTGCAGTCGTCCAGGGTGATGCGCCTGGCCCTCGAATACACCCGGCCCCTCAACTTGGTGATCGCCCAGCATTCGCAGGACGGCGGTCTGAGCGAGGGATGGCAGATGCACGAAGGGCTCTCCTCGTCGCTGCTGGGGTTGGCCGGCGCTCCGTCGGAGGCCGAGTCCGTCATCGTGGCGCGGGATCTCGCCCTGGCCCGGCTGACGGGCGGGCGACTCCACGTCACCCACGTTTCCGCTGCGCAGTCGGTCGACCTGATCGCCGCTGCCAAGGAACGCGATGTACGGGTCAGCGCCGATGTCACGCCCCACCACCTCACGCTTCTCGACGAAGACCTGTTCTCGTACGACACGAACCTCAAGGTGAATCCGCCACTGCGATCCCGCGAGGATCGTGATGCGCTTCGCTCCGGCGTCGCATCTGGAGCGATCGATGCCGTCGGCACGGACCATGCTCCGCATGCCGTAGAGGACAAGGAGCAGGAATTCGATCAGTCACCGCCGGGGACCACCGGACTCGAGACGGCGCTGGCGGTCATCCTGACGGAGCTCGTCGAACCCGGGCTCCTCTCGCTGACCCGGGCGATCGAGGCCTTGTCCACCGCGCCGGCTTCCATTCTGGGTCTGGACGAGCACGGAGGGCCGGTCGCTCAGGACCGTCCGGCGAACCTCGTGGTGTTCGATCCCGCCGCCGAGTGGACGGTGGGGGAGCGGCCGTTCGTCTCGATGGCCCGGAACTCGGCGTTTCTGGGGCGGGTGCTTCGCGGACGCGTCCTCCACACCATGCTTCGGGGATCGTTCACGGTGAAGGACGGAGAGCCGACGCGGTGACCGACGCCCTGCTCGTTCTGGAAGACGGCTCGGCGTTTCGGGGCCGTTCCTTCGGAGCGGAGGGCGAGACGTTCGGGGAGGCGGTCTTCAACACCGCCATGGCTGGTTACCAGGAAGTTCTGACCGACCCCTCATACGCAGCTCAGATCGTCACCATGACGTCGCCGCATCAGGGCAACTACGGCATCAACGTCGAGGACGTCGAATCCGACCGCGTGCGGGTCGCCGGCTTCGTCGTTCGCGAGGCCAGTCGTCGACCGTCCTCATGGCGAGCGACGGGAGACCTCGCCGCGTATCTCAGGAACGCGGGAATCGTGGCCATCGAGGGCATCGACACGCGCAGCGTCACCCGCCGCATCAGAGAGGGCGGCGCCATGCGCGCCGCGATCTCAACGATCGATCTGGATCCGGCGTCTCTGCGGGAGCGGGTGAGGCAGCAGCCAGGAATGTCGGGAGCCGATCTGGCCATGGCGGTCTCGACGCAGACACGTCAGGAGTCGCGGGTGGAGCCGCGGGGGGTTCCCGGAAGATTTCGGGTGGCCGCCTTCGACTACGGCGTCAAGTTCAACATCCTGCGAAAGCTGGCCGAATATGGGTGCGCCACAACCATTTTGCCCGCCCAAACGCCAGCAGCCGAAATCATCGACGCCGGTTTCGACGGCGTCTTCTTCTCGAACGGGCCGGGCGACCCGGCCGCCACCACGTATGGGATCGCGGCGGTCCGAGAGCTCCTCGGCAAGGTCCCGATCTTCGCCATCTGCCTCGGCCACCAGTTGCTCGCGCTCGCCCTAGGTGGACGCACTTACAAGCTCCGTTTCGGCCATCGAGGGGTGAACCAGCCGGTGAAGGACCTCGTCACCGGCCGCATCGAGATCACGTCCCACAACCACGGCTTTGCCGTCGATCCCGCTGGATGGGCGGCTGACGTGGGCCTTGCCGACGGGACGGCGGGGAGACCGCGCGGAGCGTGGGGTTGGGTGGGGGCTGGCCGCGCGGAGCGCGGTCGACCTCAGCCGCCCACGGTGGAAACGGCCTTCGGGCGGGTGGCCTTGACGCACTGGAATCTCAACGACGGGACGCTCGAAGGTTTGCGGTGTTTGGACGTTCCCGCCTTCTCCGTCCAGTACCACCCCGAGGCGGCGCCCGGGCCGCACGACTCCCGTCATCTGTTCGAGCAATTCGTGGAGCTGATGAGCTGATGCCGCGGCGCGAAGACCTCCATACCATCCTGGTGATCGGTTCGGGGCCGATCGTGATCGGGCAGGCATGCGAGTTCGACTACTCCGGGACCCAGGCATGCAAGGTGCTTCGCCGCGAGGGTTACCGCGTGGTGCTGGTGAATTCGAATCCCGCCACGATCATGACCGACCCGGAGTTCGCCGACGCCACCTACGTCGAGCCGCTCACGCCGGAGAGCGTTCTCGCGGTCATCGATCGCGAGCGGCCGGATGCACTCCTTCCCACCCTCGGAGGGCAGACTGGTTTGAACATCTCGGTGGCGCTGGCTGAATCCGGAGCGCTGGAGAGCCGGGGCGTTCAGCTGATCGGTGCGAACCTCGAAGCCATCCGCCGAGCCGAGGACCGGCGGCTGTTCGTGAAAACCATGCAGGAGGCGAGCCTGCCCCTTCCGCGGTCGGGCTTCGCCCACTCGCTCGACGAAGCGCTCGAGGTGGCGGCGGGGCTCGGCTTTCCCGTCATGGTCCGTCCGTCGTTCGTCCTTGGTGGCGGCGGGAGCGGCCTCGCTCGCTCCGAAGACGAGCTCAGGCGAGTCGCGGGAGAAGGTCTGAGCGCCAGTCCGATCTCGGAGATCCTGGTCGAAGCATCGGTCGAAGGCTGGAAGGAGTTCGAGCTCGAAGTGATGAGAGACGGCGCCGACAACGCCGTCGTCATCTGCTCGATCGAGAACGTGGACCCCATGGGCGTCCACACCGGCGACTCGATCACCGTCGCGCCGGTCCAGACGCTCACCGACCGCGAGTATCAGCACATGCGGGATGCCGGTCTGGCCTGCATTCGTGCGGTGGGAGTCGACACAGGCGGGTCCAACGTGCAGTTCGCGGTGAACCCGGCGAACGGCCGGATGGTGCTCATCGAGATGAACCCGCGCGTGTCGCGGTCGAGTGCGCTGGCGTCGAAGGCCACGGGGTTTCCCATCGCCAAGATCGCCGCGATGCTCGCCGTCGGCTATC
>DASVPT010000321.1:0-3781 GCA_036389535.1 Actinomycetota bacterium | reverse complement strand
CAACGCGCAGGTCCACAATGCGGGCCCGGGCGCCGCCGAGGAGGTCGTCGTGCGCTTCCTGCCGCCCGCGGGAACCATCGTCCTCACCGCCAGTTCGAGCGCCGGCACCTGCGACACCGGCTCGACCGTCACCTGCCGGCTCGGCACCCTTGCCGCGGGCGCGAGCGCCTCCATCGCCGTGGCTGTCCGCGCCACGGACGCCGTGGCCGCGAGCTCGACCGGCGAGTTCCAGGTGAGCAGCAGGACCACCGACCCGGACGTGGCGGATACGAGCGCCGCGGCGGCCGTGACCCTCGATCCGGACTGCGACGGCGTGACCGGCGGCGACAACTGCCCGTCCGTTTTCAACCCGGGACAGGGCGACTCCGATCGCGACGGCGTGGGCGACGCCTGCGAGAACGACCAGGACGGCGACGACACGCCCGACCTGACCGACAACTGTCCGCGCGCGGCGAACTCCAATCAGACGGACGGCGACCTCGACGGCGTGGGCGACGCCTGCGATAACTGCCCGTCCGCGCCCAACCCGGCGCAGCTCGACCGGGACCGCAACGGCGTGGGCGACGCCTGCCAGGCGTCGAGCGCGGGGCCGACCTGCCCCGCCGCCAGCGACTGCCCGGTGGCGGTCCGGCCGGCGGCGACGCTCCTGGTGCCCTGGTTCGGCGTCGACCTCGCCTCGCGGGCCGGCCTGACCACCCTCCTGTCGATCACCAACGTCGACTCCCGCCCCCATCTGGTGAGCGTCACGCTGTGGACCGACTGGGCGGTGCCGACCCTCACCTTCAACCTCTACCTCACCGGCTTCGACGTCCAGACCCTCAACCTGCGCGACATCGTGCAGGACGGAGCCCTGCCGGCGACGGGCGTCGGCTCGAGCCCCGTCGGCGAGCTCTCGAGCGGCGCCGTGACCTTCTCAGGCTGCGCCGCCTCGGTGGCGCCGGCGAGCGTCGCCACAGCGCCGCTGCAACGGTCCCACCTGGGCCTCAAAGTCGGCAGCCAGTGCATGGCCAGCGAGCACAAGGACCTCCTGGTGACGGGGTACGTCACCGTCGACGTCGTCAACTTCTGCTCGCCGCTCAACCCCTCCTCGCCCGGCTACTTCGTCCACGGCGGCCAGGGCGTGGCTGCCAACGACAACGTGCTCATCGGCGAGTACTCCTACGTCGACGGCCAGCGCAACAGCGCCGAGGGCGATCAGGCGGTGCACATCACGGCCGACGCCGCGGCGTACGGCGCCGGCTACACCTTCTACGGCCGCTACGTCAACGGCGATGGACGGGACAACCGTCAGCCGCTCGGCACCCGCTTCGCGGT
Source organism: Actinomycetota bacterium (assembly GCA_036389535.1). Lineage (GTDB taxonomy): Bacteria > Actinomycetota > UBA4738 > UBA4738 > UBA4738 > JALYGK01. The sequence continues at coordinate 2,467 of DASVPT010000321.1, read as the reverse complement.
GACCTACGCGCAGGGCGGGCCGCAGAGGAGGGCGACCGAACTGATCATCTGGCGTGACACCAAGAGCCCCGCGGCCGCCTCGGTCACCTGCGGCTCAGCCCCGTCCTGGGCGCCGCTCAGCGCGCCAGAGATGGTCGTCTGGAACGAGGAGGAAGGGGTCACATCGCTCCCGGCGTCCAAGGAGCGCTTCCCGCTGGCGACCCAGAGGATCAAGGTCGGGGGCAAGGCGCTGGCGGTCTCCGAGCCGTTCGGCTGGACCGAGATCGATCTCTCCCACAGCGACGCGAACCTCTTCGGCACCGTGTCGCAGGGCTGGGTAACGGTCATCAAGTCGACGCGCCAGGGGATGTCGACCGGCATCGGCGCCGCGGTCCTCGAGAGCGTCTGCAAGTTCCAATAGCCGTCTTGCTATTCGCGGGGCGGGGGGCAATGTAAAACCTCCCGCCCCGCGACGCTCTACGCCGCACCTTCATCAACCTCTGGACCCTGATTCCGCGCTCACTCCAACCTGAATTCCTGATAACGCTCGGGTGCGTAGCGAGCGGCGAGCAAGCCGGTTGCTTCCTCGACCTTGATGGCCTGCACCAGTACGCCTTCCTGCCCATAGGGCAAGTACGCCTGGCACTGGCCTGACGGGGCGATGAGGCTTGTCGCCGATTCCTGGAAGCGCAAAGCATAATTGACGCTGGCAAAGTAGATCGTGTTCTCCACGCTTCGCATCATCATCGCCTTCTCGTAGTACGGTCCGTTGGCCGCGCCCCACTGCGTCAGACGGACCCCTGCTTGATCACTCCCCGTGTGGTGGGGATGAAAGACGATTTTGGCGCCCCGCACCGCCGCCCAGCGCACCGTCTCGGGATAGCGCCAGCCCTCATGGCAAATCACCACGCCAAACTTCACCCCTTGGACCTCGAAGAGTTGCCGGGTGGTTCCGGGCACATAGAACCGGTCTTCGGTCGGGTCCAGTTGGTTCTTGGTCTGGTATCCCTGCATCTGGCCCCGGGCGTCCATGACAACGGCGACAATCTGCCGGCCCGCCTCCGTGAGCCTTTCCATCCCGAGGATCGTGGCCACCGCATACGTTCGCGCCCACTGCGCCACGGCCTGGAGCACCCGTTCCTGCCGCGTCTGATCAAAGGGCAAGACTGCAAAATCCTGTCCCCGCAGACCTGGGAGATAAGCTTCCGGGAAACACACGATCTCCGCGCCTTGGGCCGAAGCTTCGGACAGGAACCGCTTGATCTTCTCCAAGCCCTCATCAAGGGTTGAGGCGACACCAGGCGACGCCAGGGCAATGATCACGGATGCCTCCCTTCGCCCTGTGGTTGCCAGCACCGAAACATCATTGTTCCTCATCGCGGTAGGGGCCTAGCCCAGGTCAGCGGGTGAAGAAGATGACTAACGCCGCGCCCAGAACGGCCCAGAAGAGCCACGGCAGGGCGACGAAGGTCAGCGTAATTCGGCGCCACCGGAGCGTGATCCACGAACCGATTATTGAGATGACGGGTACTGTCGGCAGCACGAGTCCAACCGTGGCGATGAACGTTCCCAGCCTGCCTGCACCCGGAGCAGCCCCGCCCATGACGGTTGCCAGTTGAAGGGCGAAGGATGGAAAAATCGCCAAGGCGCAGACGATCGTGTTGACGATCACGATGATGCGCGTTGACCGCCTCCGGTCTCTCGCCGATGCCGCAATCTCTATCGATGGATTCATGGCCGCCTGACCTCACACTGGACTGTATCTGCGCCTCAATTGGCTTCCCAGAGAGCGTACGCCAAGCTATCGGCCGAAGCACGGAAGGGAGAGGAGCTTTCCCCCGATCCTTTATCGGATGGCGTCTTTCGGCCGGCGCGGCACCGCGGGTGATCAGGCTACGCCGGGCACTTCCCTTCGCGCTTGACGCTCACGCCGGCCGCGGCGGCCAGGCAGGAGTTGTCGTAGGTCTTGTCGTCGCAGCCGCAGACCGGCCGGATCAAGAGCTTGCCACGCTCGGTGCAGTCGGTCGGCCGCTCCTCACACTTGCCGCTCTGCCCACAGCTATCGTAGAGCTTGGCGCAGAACTCCTTTTCACTGCATTGCTCGTTCGTCGTGCAGATCCCCGCCGGCTGGGCCGGATCGCCCAGCATAGGGAACGCGGGCAGCAGGAGAAGCGAAAAGGAGAGCAGCAGCCTCGCAACGGTTCGCCGCATCGGAGTCCTCCAGGTAGAAGGCCGCCGCGCCAAGTGCGCGCGGCAGCCTCGGGAGTATAGCGCCATTCGAAAACAGCCGTACATCCTGATGCACTTGGAGCCGCGCCTCCGAGGCAATGGAATGATTGCCACCAGCTTACCGGCGCGGTAACCTCTCAGGGGTCCGGGCCTCCCAGCGCAGAGCGAGAGAGGAGACGATGATGAGTGAAATCGCAGCAGGAACGGTCCAGGCACAGAAAGAGGCGGCGAAGGACTTCTTGCGCCTGGTCGCGTCCGG
>DASVPT010000320.1:0-1681 GCA_036389535.1 Actinomycetota bacterium | reverse complement strand
CTCGAAGCGGCGGTCCTGGCCCACTTGGCAGCGGACGCCACGGTCTATCTCGCCGTCGCAAGCCTCCTCTAAGATGGAGCGGAAACTTTTCTGCGATAGAATCATAGAAAACGAAGTCGCCAGCGGCGTCCTCTTGCAGACCGCTGCGCCGTCCTCCCGCGAGGACAAAAACCCAGGATTTCTGCAAGAAAGGCCGGGCACTCGTCTTGCTAAACTGCGCGAGAGAGGAGGGACACCTTGCGAAAAAGAACGTGGCTGGTCTGGGGACTTCTGATCGCCGGTGCCGCGAGTCTCAGCGCGCAGGAGCCGGCGCTGCCGGGCTCCTTCGGCGAATCGATCGACGTCCGCGTCGTCAACGTCGAGGCGGTGGTCACCGACTCGCACGGGAATCGGGTGCGGGGCCTTACGGCCGGAGACTTCCGGCTCAAGGTCGACGGCAAGGAAGTACCGATCGAGTTCTTCACTGAGATCGCGTCCGGAACGCCGGCGGCGCCGGTTTCGGAGGCAAGGCCGAACGCGCCGGCAGAACCCGTGCCGGCGGCTCCAACCGGAGCCGTGGGACGGAGCATTCTCGTCATCATTGACGACGCCTTCACCCTGGCCGTGCACCGCAATGCGGTCCTGCAAGGAGTCAAGAAGGATCTCGCGGGCCTGCGGCCGCAGGACCAGATGGCGATCGTGGCCGTCGGCCTGGATTACCAGCCGACCGTGCTCGCCAGGTGGTCGAGCGACCGGACGGTCTTGTCGGCCGCTCTCGACTCCGCCTGCAACCGCCCGGCCGGTGGCATCGACGTGGTGGCGACGCGGCGGTCCGCACGGGCGGACGAGGAGCTGCTCAAAGCCGCCGCGGAGGCCAACGATCTTTACCTCGACAACGCGTCGCGCACCGCTGTCGCGGAGGGCCCGCCGACCGGGGTCGATGCGCGCCTGTACTCGCAACTGCTCAAGCTTCCGACCGTCCTCGTGGCGACTTTGCACGGCATGGCGCCGGCCTCGGGGAGGCGGGTCCTGCTGCTGGTCTCCGGAGGATGGCCGGTGGCCCGCGTGCACACCCCCCTGGTGGTGGCAGCCAACCGCCTGGGCTACACCGCCTATCCGGTGGGCGCCCACGGGGTCGATACGGCCTTCGCGGTCAACGACGCGACCCAGACCGGCCCGTCCGCCGACACCGCCCGTGTCACGTCGGCGTGGCAGCGGTCGGTAGACTCCGGGATGGAGTTCCTGGCGCGCATGACAGGCGGCAAGGCGTTCGTCAATTCGGCGCGCCTCGACTCCCTGGCCCGCCTCGCCGAGGACACCAACACCTATTACTGGCTGGGGTTCACGCCCGCTTGGAAGGGGGACGACCGCCACCACCGCATCGAGATCGAAACCGTTCGCAAGGACCTTTCCGTGCGCTCCCGGCGCGGCTTCTCGGACCTTTCCCGCGCCAGCGAAACCGCAGTGTCCGCCACCGGCTGGATGCTGTTGGGCGGCGGCGATCCCAGGGCCAGGAAGGTCCGGATCGAAACCGGCCAGGCGGAGGGCCGGGGCAAGACGGTCCGGCTCCCCGTCACCGTCGCCATCCCGGTGGGTGATCTCACACCCATCGAGCAGGCCGGGTACTGGACGTATCAGTTGATCCTCTCCGTGGGCGTGGTGGACTCCCACGGCGGCTACTCGAACGTCGCCGAGATCCCTC
>DASVPT010000319.1:0-7177 GCA_036389535.1 Actinomycetota bacterium | reverse complement strand
CCAGTTCTTCAAGTCCGATGATCTCGGAGCGACCTTCCGCAAGCCCCAGCAGGTCCCGGTCCACGGCCTTGAGGTCGCGGCGAGCGGCGGCGGCGGCGACAGCCACCAGGTGGTGGGGCATGCCACGCACAAGGTCTTCTTTACCGATCTGCCGGCCGATTGCGTGAACGTGAACACCTCTCGTGACCTCGGTGAGACGTTTACGGCCGATCAGCTCGGGTGCGGCGTCAACTTCGGCCTCGACGACCGGCAGTGGATCGAAGAGGATGAGACGTTCGGACCGACCGCTTGTCCGCCTGCGGCGCCGTCCTCGTTGGACTGCGGCAACGTGTACATCAGCTTCATCAACTTCGCCGTCCCCACGCCCGCCACTCCGACGTTGTCGCTTGCCCGGAGCCAGCACGGTGCGGCCAACGGGTCGTTTGGGCTCGACTCGGTGTGCAACACGTTCACCACTCCCGCTCCCCTTACGGGCGCCGCGGACAACGCGCCGACCCCGTGCCCGGACCCGGCAGACCCGCTCCTCCAGATCGCCGGGCCCGTCGTTGCCGACAAAGAGGGGACGGCGACCCGGCCGCCGACACACGCGCTGTACATCCCGTTCATCCGCTCGCCGGCTCTCATCCCCGCGGTCGCCGCGGGTCCTCCCTACCAGCTCTACGTCGCCCGCTCCCTCGACGGCGGCGACACCTGGACCCGGCACTTGGTTGCCGAGCTCGGGCAGCACAACCCGATGAACATCTTTCCGCGCCTCGCCATCGACCGCGGTGGAAACCTGTACTACACATGGTCGCAAACCCAGGGCCCCGTCAGCGACCCAACCGGTTTCATCGGTGAGCAGGACGTGTACTACGCGTTCTCCACGAACGGCGGCGAGGCATGGTCGTCGCCCATCAACCTGACGAAGGAAGCCCACGACTCGGCGGTCTTTCCATGGATGGTGGCCGGCGATCCGGGCAGGGTCGACCTGGTCCTGTACAAGGCCAACACCGGCATCAACTCGCAGATCGCCGCGATCGATGCCGAAGGGCCGTGTCAGGAACCCGGTCTGGTGAACCCGACGCCGCCCAACGAATGCAACGGCGAGACTACTCCCAATCCTTCGGTCTGGAACGTGTACTTCAGCCAGTCGCTCAACGCGCTCAACACGGGACCGAACTTCAAAGCCGTCCAAGTTAGCGCGGCTCCGAACCACATCGGCCAGATCTGCACCCTCGGCCTGGTGTGTGAGGGCGATCGGTCGCTCCTCGACTTCTTCACCGTCGACGTGGATCACCGAGGCGCCGCGGTCATCGCCTACTCCGACACGATGAACGGCGACCTGTCGAGCATCTCGAGGGACCGAAACACGCGACAGCTGTCGGGCGTGAGCGTGTACAAGAACGAGACCATCACGCTTCAGAACACGTGGCCCCTCCGTGACCACACGGCGTTCGACAGGGCGGGAGACGTCTTCGATACCGGCGGCCTCCCGAAGGGCTCATGTCCTGGGATGGACGTCCTCAAGACCACGGCCAACCGCAACAACGGGAACCTCGTAACGATCACGCTGACACTGAATGGCCCACCGTCTGCCGGTGCCGCAACGGCTTGTGGCGATGAGTTCACCACGGGAGGAGTGTGGGGCGCTGTGTTCTGGGCCCGAAGCTCAACCGACCAGCCTGGGCACACGTTCTACATCGCCTACCGCGACGACCCGTCCGAACCCGCCCACGTCGAGGGTGGGGTCATGGACAACTTCAACGTTGCCGTCACCTCACTCGACTTCCAGCATCGGGTCGACGGGACGCTCGGCGGGACGTGCCTCCCACAGAGTGGACCGCCTGCCACGGGGACCTGCACGATCGCTATGACCGTTGACGTGACGGAGTTGGGAATCACGCCCGGGAACGCGCTCTTGTCCGTCACGGGGTTGTCGGCCTACTTCTTCGGGCTGAACGACCAGGCGCCGCTCACTCGAGTGCTTCTGGGCAACAGCGAGCAGGCCGACTCCGTCGCCGCGTTCCACGTGCTCGGAAGCGGAACGATCTAACCCGCGCCCGACCAACTAGAGAGGGCGGCTCCGGCCGCCCTCTCTGTTTTCGAGGTTGTCCGAAGGTTCACCGGTTACCAACTGCTGCTGGTGCCGCCCTCCGGCTTCGACCCGTGAAGCTTGTCCACGATGAACCTCGCGTACCACGCGGGCCAGTCGTCATCGGGCCGTCCAAGCTTCTTTTCGTAGTCGGCATGGGCCGCTTCGGCTTCGCGCAGAAGCTGGGCCAACTGATCCGCGTTGATCTCGTTCGCATTCATTCGCGTCCTCCTGTCATCCCGTCTCGGCAATCGGGGCGTGACGGCGCCACGGTCTGAGTTCTTCAAGCAACTTCACCACCGAGAGGATCGTCGCCTCGCTCCCGGGCGGGCCCACGAGCTGAACGGCGAGCGGTAGACCCTCGGTGTGCAGCCCAGCGGGAACCGACGCCGCCGGGTACTGAGCCAGGTTCCACCAAGCCGCAAAGGGTGCGTAGCGGACCTGCGCGTTCATGTTGGCCACCCAACCTCGGCGGTGCCAGCCCTCGGCCCGAGGAGGCGTCTTGAGGAGCGCTGGCGTGAGGAGCAGATCGAAACGTTCGAAGAGTCGCGCGGCCTGACGTCGCCACGCTGTCAGCGGCCGTTCGCGGACCAGGTGGAGTCGTCGCGCAGCGCGGCCGATTTGGGCATGGCGTTTCGTGGCGCGGCCCAGCCGCGCGAAGTCGAGGTCCTCTGTCTCCTCGGCGACGGCGGCCGTCCACCACCACAGGCCACCGATGAAAAGAACCGTGGCATAGGGGATCCGCGTGGCGCTCACGCGATGGCCGGCGTCGGTCAGAAGGTCGGCGGTTTCCTTGGTCGCCCGCTCGAACTCTGGATCGACGGCGGCACCGACGACTGGAGAGTTCAGCGCGACGCCAATTCGGAGCCCGCCGTCTGGGGCGGTGGCATTTCGAAGTTCGGGGCGGCCGGCCATCACGGAGAGTATGAGCGCCGCGTCGGCGACGGTTGTCGCCAGCGGACCGTTCTCCGCCCAGCCGAACCAGTCGGTCTTGCCGATGTTCGCGGGGACGACTCCTCGCCCCGGCCTGATGCCAAAAAGTCCACAACAGGCGGACGGGATGCGAATGGACCCGAGCCCGTCGTTCCCCTGCGCCACCGGGACCATCGCCGAGGCGACTGCGGCGGCGCTCCCTCCCGACGAACCACCGGGCGTCCGTTCGAGATTCCAGGGATTCCGCGACGTTCCGAACCCGTTGTCCGTCATGCCCCACACGCCGAGCTCCGACATCCGGCTGATCCCGACCACCACGGCTCCCGCTTCGCGAAGGCGGCGGGCGATCTCATGGTCGTCTCCCCGCGGTTTGGCGTCGGTCGCGCGTGAACCGTCGCGGGCTGGTTCGCCGGCGACCGGAATGTTGTCCTTGATGGCGATGGGGACGCCTGCCAGGGGGAGTTGGGTCAGGTCCCGTTCGCCGAGCGCCTCGGCGTCTCGCAGCGCTCGTTCGCCGCGAACGGTCTCGAACGCCCCGATCCTCGCGTCGAGGCGCTCGATCTGGTGGAGTGAGGCCGTCGCGAGCTCGGCCGGCGAGATCTTTCCGCCTCGAACCTGCTCGGCCAGATCGGTGGCCGAAAGCGCGACGAGCTCGAGCTCGCTCATCGCTTTACCCTAGGGCAATGCGTGTGGTCGGTGCGGGGGTGACCCTGGAGGTGCAAGCCGAAGGCGACGGCGTCCCCGTCCTCTTGCTCCACGGCTTCCCCGACTCGTCGCGGGTTTGGCGCAAGCAGATTCCCGCCCTGACCTCCGCCGGGTTCAGGACCATCGCGCCGGACCTTCGGGGATTCGGTCAGTCGGAGGCGCCGCCCCGCGTTCGCGACTACGCGATGCAAAAGGTTCTCGACGACCTGATTCGCGTCCTCGACCATTTCGGCGTTGATCGGGTCAGCGTCGTCGGCCACGACTGGGGGGCCGTCACCGCTTGGGCCTTCGCCGGCTGGCATCCCGATCGCCTGGAGCGCCTCGTCGCCGTCTCCGTTGGTCATCCTCGTAGCTACCTGCGCGCCGCGCTCTCGTCTGGGCAGGCCCTTCGGTCGCTCTACGCCCTCTTTTTCCAGATCCCGGGGGTTGCGGAACGTTCGCTCCGAGCAAGGGACTGGGCGCTCTTCCGCCAGGGGTTCGGCCGCTCACCTGACTGGGAGCAGTACATCGCGGACTTCTCGCGGCCCGGACGGCTCACCGCCGGGCTGAACTGGTACCGGGCAAACGCGCACCCCCGAGCGTTGGGTCGCTACCCGACGGTTCACGTTCCGACGCTGGGCATCATCGGATCGAAGGACATCGCGCTGGGCATCGCCCAAATGAAGGGCGCGGGCCGATATGTCGACGCCGACTGGCGGCACGAGGTCCTTGACGGCGGGCATTGGCTACCGCTCAGCCGAGCGGACGAGGTGAACCGGCTGCTGCTCGATTTCCTTAGCTAACCGCTCGAGCGGTCCTCGATCTCCCACGCGTGATCGAGGGCGTGCCATGCCGCGCGGCGAACGAAATAGCGCGGGGTCCAGAAGGTCTTAATGCGCGTGTCTGCAGGCAACGGCTCGCCGCGAGCCCGAGCCGACAACGCCTCGATCACCAGTGCGCGGAGCCGGCGCTTCTCCTTGGAGAGGTCGGCGGTGTCGTCCCTTCGAAACCTGCCGCCAAGGCGAGGGAGGTACGCAGCTTCGGCATCAACGACGTGCTCCACGATGGCCTCGAGCTCGCGCCCCCCACCGCGCGGGCCCTTTCGAAGCTCCTTGGAACGCGCCTTCTTCGCGGCGGCGTCGATCGTCGACCATCCCGCCTGGAGGAGAGCGACCAGCCTCCTCAGCTCCCCGGCCGGAACCGGTTCTTCATCTGCCGAAGGGGCGACCGCGGGGGCGCCGAAGTCCGTGGTGGCGTTGCCTTTCAGCCGTTCGACCACCTCGAGCTCTGAGACGTCTCTGGGGCGGGAGAAGCGAACGGGGGCCTTCGCGATCGCCTCGGCGTACCTCGGCGCGTAGTCGAACAGCACCCTGACCGCGTCGTCCTCGGTTCGCGCGCTTCGGCACCAACCCGGCCAGTCGAGGGCGGCGGCAAAGACCCGGCGCTTTCCTTTTTCGAGATAGATGGGTGTCGCCGGCGCCACAGATCTTTTCTACTAGGGGAGGCGCCAACGGCGCCATCGCCGGCTCCTGAGGGCAAGCAGACCAAGCAGGGTCGGCCAGAATGCGGAATACTTCTCGCCTACGGCAGATGAGGGAGGCAAGGTAAGCACTCCCTCGAACATTGACCCACAGGAGGTGCCCGTGGCACGAAGGTTGGTTCCGCTCTTCGCGCTCGTCCTCGTTCTGAGCGCGTTCATCGCTTCTCCCGGTTCGGCGTCGACGCCGGGCACGGACGTCCGGTTGACGAACGACGACCCCTCGCTGAGTGGCTACGTGAGCACCTATACGCTCGCCACAGGCCAGCCGTATACCGACGATGTTCTCCAGGAGTGCTCCAGAGCGCGCGGACGTCAGAACGAGCCCGCGGTTGAGATCGACCCGCGCAACAACCAGGTCATCATCGGCAGCTCGAACGACTATTGCGGCGTCTTCACCGACAGCCTCGCCGCGACACTCGGTCCGGTCTGGCTTGGTTACTACCGTTCAGAGGACGGCGGGCAGTCATTCGTGAGCTCGCTCGTTCCGGGCTATCCGAAGGATCAATCGCCGTTCGCGCAGCTCGCACACGTCCGGACCTTCGACGCAGGTGACCCGGTCATAGCCTGGGATGCCGAGGGTCGAGTATTCATGGGCTCGGAAAGCTCTGGCGACCCCGAGCAACCGAACAAGACGAACGGGGACGTGTGGGTGGCGCGGTTCGTGAACCCGGACGGCCCGACCGGAGACACCTCCAGAGATGGCCTCCTCTATCGCGGCTCCGAGACCGTCGCGACGGGCTCCGCTTCCTTCAGCGGGAACTTCAACGACAAGACGGCCATCGAGGCGGACCGCACGAACACCAGGTGCCGTGGCAACGTGTACTTCTCCTGGTCGCGATTCAACGGCGGCGGGAGCAGCGGCTACAACTCGGCGGTCTACTTCTCGCGGTCGACCAATCACGGCGCGCGGTGGTCCAACCCGATGCGGCTGAGCAACACGGTCCACGACATCCAGAGCCCCGACATATCCATCACCGGCAACGGGGACGTGTACGTGACGTTCCGGGAGTTCGCGGATGTGCGCAGCAACACCGCGACGGACTCCCTCTGGTACGTGAAGTCGACGAACTGCGGCCAGACCTTCTCGGCTGCTCGAAAGATTGTGGACTTCATTCCGTACGACCCGGCCGACTATCCGGACCCCGAGGCTATCCCTCAGCCGACCGGACCCAGGGAGCCGGGCGAGGAAGAGGGAACCGGTGGCTCGCACGGATCGAGCACCGTCGTGGCCCCGGCCAATGACTGTGGCGACTTCGACTCGCATTGCAGGGCCGGATACACGTTCTTCCGGATCTCCACGCAGGTTCGTGCGACCGCCGACCAGAACGACACCGCGCACCAGTACGTGTACATCGTGTTCGACCCGACCAAGCCTGGAACCCAGACTCCGTCGGGGACCACGTTCGGGACGGTGACGTCCGTCGACCTGCCCCTCAAGTACCACAAGAATGTCGGCAGCCAGGCGGGCGTGTTCTTCATCCGCCTGAACGGGACGAATGGATCCCATACGAGTCCGGCGCTGATCGACAACCAGTCGTATGGTCATCAGATCTTCCCGGACATCGCCGCGAACAATGGCGTGCTCCACACCATCTGGTGGGACAGCCGAAACGACGAGTGCTACAGCCCGACTCGGCCCATCGGCAACTGCGCCGACCGCTCGACGGTTCCGTCGCTCGACACGTTCGGTTCGCAGTCTACGAACTTCGGGGCGACGTGGGCGGCTGGCCAACGGATCAGCGACGTGACCCACAACCCGAACTACGAGCAGTTCGCTGGCCGAACGGTTCCGTTCGCCGGTGACTACCTCTGGGTCAGCTCGCAGGGCGGGCTGACGTTCGGCGTATGGACCGACCAGCGAGACACGGTTCAGGGTGAAGATCCTCGCGAGGCCGCGGCCGGAGATGAGGACGGATTCACGGCCGACGTCCTTCAGTGTCGGACCTTCA
>DASVPT010000318.1:0-5372 GCA_036389535.1 Actinomycetota bacterium | reverse complement strand
TTCTTCTTCACCGACATCGAGGGGTCGACGAACCACGCTCGCGAGTTTGGGCCTCGCTGGCCCGAGGTCCTCGAAGAGCACCACGCGATTCTCCGAACGGCGATTCGAGACGCGGGCGGCGTCGACGTTCGGACCGAGGGTGACGCGTTCTTTGCGGTCTTTCGTTCACAAAGTGACGCCGTTCGCGCCGCCGTCACCGCCCAACGCGAGCTTGCCCAACACCAGTGGCCCGAGGACCGAAGTGTTCGCGTTCGCATGGGCATGCACACCGGTGAAGGTCGACTGGCAGGCGATGACTACGTCGGGCTCGACGTCCATCGGGCAGCTCGCATCGCCGCGGCGGGCCATGGAGGGCAGGTGCTCCTCTCCGAAGCGACCCGGGCGCTGTTGGGCGACTCGCTCGCGGACGACGTGACGCTCCAGGATCTCGGCCAGCATCGGCTCAAGGACTTCGACGATCCCCAGCCGATCTACCAGTTGGTCATCGAAGGTCTGCCGGCCGAGTTCCCGCCCCTCAAGACGCTCGAGATTCCCAGTAACCTGCCCTCGCAGTTCACATCCTTTGTCGGACGCGAACGTGAGCTCCGACAGGTGACCGATCTGCTTGGGCGAAGTCGAATCGTGACGCTCACCGGTCCAGGAGGCAGTGGAAAGACTCGAATCGCGGTCGAGGCCGCCGCAAGACTGGGCGATCGGTTTCCGGGTGGCACGTACTTCGTTGACCTCTCCCCGATCACGGACCCCACCGCCGTTCCCGACGCCATCGCCTCGTCGCTTCGGCTCCGACGCGAATCTGGAATCCCCATTCTCGAAGTGGTCTGTGACCATCTTCGCGATCGCCGAGCGCTGCTGGTCATGGACAACTTCGAGCAGGTCCTACGGGGGGCAGAGACCGTGTCGGGCGTGCTCCGTGCCGCTCCGCACGTTGAAAGCCTCGTCACAAGCCGCGCCCCGCTCGGACTCGCCGGTGAACAGGAGATCCCGATTCCTCCATTCGAGGTCCCGCATCTGAACGGCGACCTCGAAGCTCTCCGCCAGAACGACGCGGTCATGCTGTTCGCCGACCGAGCCGTCGCCGTCAATCCGCAGTTCTCGTTGTCCGATGAAGTCCTTCCACCCGTCGCCGAGATTTGCTCACGGCTGGAAGGGCTACCGCTCGCCATCGAGCTGGCTGCTTCGCGGGTCCGGCTTCTTCCGCTTCACCGGATGCTCGAGCAGCTGGACCATCGGCTCCCGGTCCTCGTGGGCGGACCCCGAGATGCGCCGGAGCGACAACGAACGCTTCGCGGCGCGATCGCCTGGAGCTACGACCTTCTCGATGAGCACCTTCAGAGATTCTTCCGACGACTTGCCGTCTTCGCCGGTGGGTGGACCTTCGACGCTGCGGACCGCGTCGCGAATCCGAACGCAGAGCTCGGGCCGACGTTGGAGCTTCTCGATCTCCTCGTTCAACACAGCCTGGTTCAACCAATTCTGGACGACCCGGATGGACGGTTCCGGATGCTCGAGACGATTCGCGAATTCGGCGTGGAACGCCTGGAAGAAAGCGATGAAGCCGAACCCGCGCGGCGCCGACACGCCGAACGATTTCTCAGCCTTGTCGAAGAAGCCGAGCCCTTCCTGGTCGGACCCGAACAGCGAAAGTGGTTGGACCTCATCGGCCGCGAACAGGACAACCTCCGCGCCGCGCTCGCCTGGACCATCGGCGCCGACCAAGGCGAGATAGCGATGCGGCTGGGCGCGGCGGCCTGGCGATTCTGGTACGCCAGAGCGCATCTCGAAGAAGCCCACCGCTGGCTGGCGTCTGCTTTGAATCTCCCGACGAGCGCCAGGCGGACCCGCCACCGAGCTCGGTGCCTCACGGGTCTTGGCGGGATCACCTACTGGGAGGGGGACTTCGAGACGTCCGACGCCTGCTATGAGGAGGCTCTTTCGATCTACCGAGACGCGGGCGATCCCGCTCCTGTGGTGGAAGCGACGTTCAATCTGTCTTGCACGAAGGCCGTGAAGGGCGACGTCACGGCCGCGATGGGTCTCATTCAGGAGAGCCTTGAGACGGCCCGGCGACTGGGAGACAAACGCGGCGAGGCGTGGGCCATCTGGATCCAGGCAGCTTCGCTGATGTTCGCCGGCGACGTCGAGGCCGCTCGGGCCCTGAATCGAGAGAGTGTTCGCCTGTTCGAGGAGATCGGCGACGACACGTGGGGACTCGGCAACGCGTACGCGGGACAGGCAGGGCTGTCGGCAATGTCCGGTGATCCGGAAGAGGCGCGGCGACAGATCCTTTTGGCCATCGATATCTGGGAGGATCAGGGAAACGCCCTGGTGACCGCGTCGCAGCTCAACTTCCTTGGAATCGCCGCCATCGGCGCCGGGCATTATGAGCGGGCAGTCAAACTCTCGGCGTTCGCGCGCGCCATCAAAGACAAGGTTGGCGGCAACGTGCCAGACGCCTTTTTCCCATTCCGAGATCCAAAGGACAGCGGCTCGGATGTCCTCGACGACGAAACGATCGACCGACTGTGGGCGGAAGGTCAGCGCATGACGCTCGAAGAGGCGATCGCCTATGCCCGCGAGGATTGGTAGCCCGAGCAATGGGCGAGCTTCCCACCGGCACCGTCACGTTCCTGTTCACCGACATTGAGGGTTCGACCAACCTCGCTCGCACGCTCGGCGAGCGGTGGCCCGATGTCCTCGAACAGCACCACGACATCCTGCGGAGGGCCATTCGAGATGCCGGAGGGATCGACGTCCGAACAGAGGGAGACGCGTTTTTCGCCGTATTCCGCTCCCCCATCGACGCAGTCCGCGCCACGACCGAAGCTCAACGCGAGGTGAACGCACATCAATGGCCTCCCGATGGGCCGATCCGGGTTCGCATGGGTTTGCATACAGGAGAGGGGCGGCTCGCCGGTGACGACTACGTCGGACTGGACGTCCATCGGGCAGCACGCATCGCCGCCGCGGCTAGCGGCGGGCAGGTGCTCCTTTCCAACGCCACCAAAACACTCGTCGCCGAGGCCGACGCTGACGGATGGACGCTGCGGGATCTGGGCAAGCACCGTTTCAAGGACTTCGACGCTCCCCAGCCAATCTTTCAGCTCGTGATCGACGGGCTGCCGGCAGAGTTCCCGGCGATTAAATCGCTCGAGATCCCGACGAACCTTCCGGTCGAGCTGACGTCGTTCGTCGGGCGCGATTCCGAAGTCTCGGGCGTACGAGATCTTCTCGGCTCACATCGGCTCGTCACGTTGACTGGTCCAGGGGGAACCGGGAAGACCAGGCTTTCTCTCGAAACGGCTGGGCAGGTGGCAGGCGAATTCCCCGACGGAGCCTTCTTCGTGGAGCTCGCTTCGATCGGCGCCCCGGACCTCGTACCGAGCACCATCGCTCGGACGCTCGGACTCCGGGAAGAAGGAAGCCGCCCCGTGGTGGAGACGCTCTCCGGACACGTCCGGGACCGCGAGATGCTGCTCGTTCTGGACAACTTCGAACACGTCCTGGAGGCCGCGCCGATCGTGACGACGCTGCTCGCAGAGGCGCCGAAGCTTCGGGTTGTGGTGACCAGCCGCGCGCCGCTTCGAATCAGGGGCGAGCAGGAGTTCCCCGTTCCTCCACTCGAGCTGCCCCGCGCCAAGGAGCGGCTCGACCCGGAGGACGCCGGCCGGTACGCGGCCGTGGCGCTGTTCGCCGAGCGAGCAGCGGAGGTCGACCCGGCGTTTCAACTCACCGCCGAGAACGCCGGCGCGGTTGCCGCCATCTGCGCGCGTCTGGACGGCCTGCCGCTGGCGATCGAATTGGCGGCCTCGCGGGTCAAGTTCTTGGCGCCAGAGCAGATGCGCCAACGTCTCGACCGCGCGCTGCCGATGCTCTCCGGTGGACCACGCGATCTTCCCGACCGCCAGCGGACACTGCGAGGGGCGATCGCCTGGAGCCATGACCTCCTCGACGAGGCCGACCGGACGCTGTTTCGGCGACTGAGCGTCTTCGCGGGCGGCTGGACCCTCGACGAAGCCGAAGCGGTCGCGGTGGACGGTGATGTGGATGTGGACGTCGACGCGCTGAGCGGCCTGGCGGCCCTGGTTGATCGAAGCTTGATTCATCGTGAGGAGAGCCCAACCGGGGACCCGCGATTCGACATGCTGAGCACGATCAGGGAGTTCGGACAGGAGCGTCTCGAAGAGCTTGGCGAGGCCACGACCATCCGGCTTCGCCACGCTTCCCATCTCCTGTCGCTGGCGGAGGACGCCGAGCCACATCTGCGTTCGATGGACCAGAAGCGATGGCTCGACATGCTCGAGACCGAGCACGACAACCTTCGTGCCGCCCTGGCGTGGGCGGTCGAGGCCGACGAGGGCGAGATCGCGATGCGATTCATCGCGGCGCTGTGGCGGTTCTGGCACCTCCACGGACATCTCGAGGAGGGACGCAGGTGGGCGGAAGCGGTCCTCGCTCTTCCTTCTGCTGCGGGACGGACCAGAGCCCGGGCTGAGGCGCTGGGAGGCGCCGGCAGCCTGGCCTACTGGCAGTTCGATATTCTCGCCATCGCCGGCGCGTACGAGGAGGCGTTCTCCATCGCCCAGGAGCTCGGAGATCCGGCTCTCCTCTCACACGCCTCGTACAACTACCTCTTCATCCCGGCGCTTCAAGGCGATTTCGATACCGCTCTAGAGCGGCTCATGAACGCGCGCCGAGCGTTCGAAGAGGTTGGCGATCAGCGCGGCGTCGGCGACACGTTTTGGGTCGAATCCCTCATTGCTCGGCTGGCGGGCGACATGGCCAAGTCACGCCAGCTCGCCGAGCAAGGTCTTCGGATCGAACGCGAGGTGCGCGATCGATTCGGCGTTCTGGACGCACTGCACATGTACGGCAGGGCTTCGTTCGGACTGGGCGATCTGGAGACTCTCCGCGAGAGTTTCCTCGAGACGATCGAGGCGCACGAAGAGATCGGAAACCGAACCGGCATCGCCATTGCCCTGGATAACCTCGCCGCGTACGAGATCGCTCGCGAGAGGCCCGAGCGAGCAGTGCGGATGGCCGGCGCGTCCAGCCGGATCAAAGAAGAAGCGGGCGGCGCGGCCCCACCGGAGTTCGTCGGTTTGCCGGATCCTCGGGAAGTCACCCGTGATTCACTCAGCGAAGACGCGATTACCGCGGCGTGGGAAGAAGGCCGAGCGATGGGGTTGAGCGAGGCCGTCGCCTACGCGCGTCGGGAGGCCGAGTAGTCGGCTACCTCGTCGCGGCTGCGAGAATCCCTCGCGATGAGCACCCGGACAGCTTCGCGCACCTCCGAAAGACGGCGTCCCCAGGCGACACGGCTCGCCGTGGTGGCGATCGTCGGCCCGATCACCGTCTTCTCCGTGATGAACGTC
>DASVPT010000317.1:0-4544 GCA_036389535.1 Actinomycetota bacterium | reverse complement strand
GCGCGGTAGGCGACGGCCCACTCCTGCGTCCCGAACGGAATCCCGTGGCTCCCGATGAAAAACCCATTCATCGGGTCGTTCACGCCGAACAGCGCCACCACGACGTCGGGCCGGTACTGCCGAACGTCAAGCGCCAGATGGTACGGCCAGTTGAAGAAATCCTGGCGAGCTAGGCCCGTCGCGACGTGCGCATCGGTTCGCATCTCGAAACCGTCGCGACCCGCGACGTAGCGCGCGAGCCCGTTGCCGAGGTCATCGGCGAGCGAATCGCCCACCGTGATGACCGAAAGCGGGTGCCGATTCGTCGGCACCGGAAGACCGAATGGATCCTTCGCCTTCAGGAGCTTCTCGCCACCCGCGCGGTACTGGGCGAGCAGCTGTGGCGCGAAGGGCAACACTTTCGACCCGCGCTTGTGCCTCGGCGGCTGCGGAAGCAGGTGGCTGGGCTCGAGCAGCGGTTGGCGCACGGGGATGGGAGGAACCGTTCGAACCTTCCCCTCCTGGCGCCCCAGGAGGCGATCGATCCCCGAGCCGAGCCGGTCGACCCCGAAGAACGCGCTGAGGCGAGCCACGGGACGCAACAGGGCGATCGCCGCGGTCCGCCTTGCACCAAGTGGGGACGCTTCGGCCGTTCGAAGGAGCGCCGGCGCCGCCGCGAACAGCCACATTCCGAAGCACACGCTCCCGATCACGACGACGCGGCCCGCCGGACCGACTTGCCGAGACCGCCGTTTGCTGTGCGGACGGCCCGCGAGCGATGCCCGGGCCGCCGCAGCCCCGTCCCGACCCTGCGGCGAACGGGGCTTTCGAGCCGGCGCGGTCCGCCTCCGAATGGTTTTGCGGGGCCTGGAGGGCCGGGCCGGCTTCGACGCCGGTTCGACCTGGATGTACTCGTCCGGTTCCTCTTCGAGGGGCGCCGGGGACTGGAGTCGGGTGGCCATTGGTCAGAACCGGAAGTAGATGAAGGGAGCCACGCCCGTCGGCCCCAGGCTGGTGATCAGGAACAGCGCTCCCGCCAACACCGCTCCCTGCTGCACCGGACGGAGCCCCGAGAACCAGTCCTGAACTCGCTCCGGAACGTCTTTGGGGACGTATTGAATGGCGATGGCCAGCCCCACGACCAGGACGACCAGCGGGGTCACCAGCGGCGCCGAGCCGAACGCAGTGAAGAGCCGTCCCAGCATGTGCAGCGCCGTCCCGATGGAGTCCGCCCGGAAGAACAGCCATCCCAGACAGACGAAGTGGAACGTCGCGATTCGCTGCAACAGCTGAGCTCGAGGTGCCTCCGCGAGCTCGGGCAGTCCTCGCGCCGCTCGCCGGTTTCTTCGCGCTAGCCCAACGGCAAGGCCAACCCCATGGAGAAGTCCCCAGGCGACAAAGGTCCATCCCGCTCCGTGCCACAGGCCGCCAAGCACCATGGTGATGAGAACGTTTCGAACGGTTTGCAGCTCGGTCCCCCGCGAGCCACCGAGTGGGATGTAGACGTAGTCGCGGAGCCACCGGGAGAGCGTGATGTGCCACCGGCGCCAGAAGTCCTGGAGCGAGCGCGCGGTGTACGGCGCCTCGAAGTTCTGCGGGAACTCGATCCCCATCAGCAGCGCCACGCCGATGGCGATATCGGTGTACCCGCTGAAGTCGGCGTAGATCTGGACGGCGTATCCGTACACCGCGAAGAGGATCTCCGGCGAGGTGTGGCTCCCCGGCGAGGCGAACACGGGATCCACGATCCCCTGCGCCAGGAAGCTGGAGATGACCACCTTCTTGAACAGGCCGCCGAAGATCAGATACGCGGCTCGGCTGTAGTCGATCCGCCGCGGGTCCCGCCTCCTTCTGATCTGCGGCAGCAGCTCGTGGCCTCGGACGATCGGTCCCGCCACCAGGTGGGGAAAGAAGGAGAGGTACGCCGCGTAGTCCAGCCACCCGGCCGGCTTGAGATCCTTTCGGTACACGTCCACGACGTAGCTCACCGCCATGAACGTGAAGAACGAAATGGCAACGGGCAGCGCGACCTGAAGCACCGGCAGCGAAGACCGCATGCCGAAGACGTTCAGAGTGTTGTGCAGGTTGAGGCTGAAGAATCCGTAGTACTTGAACCAGAACAGCAAACCGAGAACCGCGGTGAGCGTGGCGGCGAGCAGCCGCTTTCGATCGCGTTCCGACTTCGCCCGAGAGATCGCCACGGCTCCGACCTGCGAGAAAACCGTGGAGGCTCCCAGCAGAAAGATGTAGTGCCAGTCCCACCAGGCATAGAAGACGTAGCTGGCAACAACCATAAACGTCTTCCATAGCTTTCGATGCGGTTGGAGCAGCCAGTGGCCGAGGAAAACCACGCCGAAGAAGATGGCGAAGTCAATTGTCGGGAAGAGCATTCTGCTCCGTTCTCCCCGCCTGCTCCTCTAACGCTCCAACTGCCTCGACGCGGCGGGCCGCCGTCCCCCGGTTCCGCGGGGGGCGGTAGGGAAGTTGGCACATCCTAGCCTGTCGCGGGCCGGGGGCAAACTCTCCGGCCTAAGCTTGATTCAGGACTCGACCGGGTGAACGAATGACCGACCAGGAGACCAGAACGGAAACCGACACCATGGGGGCCATGGAGGTCCCCGCCGACCGGTACTGGGGCGCCCAGACGCAGCGGTCGCTTCACCACTTCTCCATCGGTGAGGACCGGATCCCGGTGGAGATCGTCCGGGCGTTCGGGACCCTCAAGAAGGCATGCGCGCTGGTGAACGTGGAGATCGAGAAGCTCCCACGCGACAAGGGCGACCTGATCGTCGCCGCCGCCGAAGAGGTCGCCGACGGGAAGCTGGACGATCACTTCCCGCTCTTCGTCTGGCAGACGGGGTCCGGAACGCAGTCGAACATGAACGCGAACGAGGTCATCTCGAACCGCGCCATCGAGATGGCGGGGGGCGAACGAGGGAGCAAGCGCCCCATCCACCCGAACGACGACGTGAACATGTCCCAGTCGTCGAACGACACCTTCCCCACCGCCATGCACGTCGCCGCCGCGCGCTCGGTCGTCGAGACCCTACTGCCAGCGACCCGGCGGCTTCGCGACGCGCTCGAGGCGAAGGCGAAGGAATTGGCCGATGTGGTGAAGATCGGCCGGACGCACCTTCAGGACGCCGTGCCGCTCACGCTGGGACAAGAGGTCTCGGGCTACGTCGCCCAGCTCGACGACGACATCGCCCGCATCGAAGGGTCGCTGCCAGGTCTCTACGAGCTCGCCATCGGCGGAACCGCGGTCGGGACCGGCCTGAACTCACCGGCCGGCTTCGGTGAACGCGTCGCGGCCAAAATCTCTGAGCTCACCGGACTCCCCTTCGTCTCCGCGCCGAACAAATTCGCCGCGCTGGCGTCGCACGACGCGCTGGTATTCGCGCACGGCGCAATCAGAACGCTGGCCGCGTCGCTCATGAAGATCGCCAACGACATCCGGTGGCTCGGCTCGGGGCCGCGCTCAGGCCTCGGCGAGCTGTCGCTTCCGGAAAACGAGCCGGGGTCCTCGATCATGCCGGGGAAGGTCAACCCGACGCAGGCCGAAGCGATGACCATGGTGTGTGCCCAGGTGTTCGGCAACGATGTCGCCATCACCGTGGCCGGCTCCCAGGGGAACTTCGAGCTCAACGTTTTCAAGCCGGTCATCATCCGAAACTTCTTGCACTCCACGCGGATCCTGGCGGACGTGAGCGACACGTTCCGCATGTACTGCGTGGAGGGCATGACGGCGAACCGCGAGCGCATCGCCGAGCTCGTGGATCGATCGCTGATGCTGGTCACCGCGCTCACTCCCAGGATCGGATACGACAAGGCAGCCGAGATCGCGAAGAAGGCGCATCACGAGGGGACCACCCTGAAGGACGCGGCGCTCCAGCTGGGCTATCTCTCGGAGGCGGAATACGACGATCTGGTCCGGCCGGAAAAGATGGTCGGACCGGACGAGGCTTAGGGACGCCGAGGCAGACCGTTCGTCCTGTTCCACGCCCCTCATCACTATTCGAGCCGGAAAGTGACTAGACCTTCCGTCGGAATGGGATCAGCTCAGCTAGCAGATGTCTGATGAGTCCTTCGGCTCCGAACCTTCAGACGAGCAATGAAGAACACGATCAACGCCAACGCGGGCACGCCGATAGGGGCTCCAAATAGCAACCCCACAAATAGGAAATATGCGGCATCCGCTGCCTCGGGCGATACGCTTGGAAGCACTAGAAGGAGCACGAGTCGTGCTAAATACGCTGCTCCTGCCACGAACAGAGCCTCGCGAAATCGCCGGGAATTTAAGAGGAGCCCACCAACCAAAGGTGCTAGAAAGAACGAGACGAAATCCGCAGCATCCAGGATGCTGAACATTCGTCGCGCTGGTGGCAATACATGGATAACTAGAGAGCTCATTCCGACGGCGAATGCCGCGAAGCAAGCTAACGGCAATCGCCCGCCAGTGGCAGCCCTCGGGGACTTCTCTTCGTCTTTCAACTCAGCTGCCGACTCCGTCCCACTGCCTATTCCAGCTAACTCCATCGGTCCCGCCGACGCCTCGACCACTAAGG
>DASVPT010000316.1:0-3356 GCA_036389535.1 Actinomycetota bacterium | reverse complement strand
CCTCTCCGAACAGCGCGACCTCCTCCTCCGCGAGCGGTTGCTCTCGCGCAGCGCACGCGAGATGCGGGCCCAGCACATACGGGTTGGTGGGATCCACCACCGCGGCCTCTGGCGGTTTTCCGAACAGATCGCCCGGGTGTTGCACCAGGTACTGATCCAGCGGGTCGTCCTGTGCCACCAGGACGGCGATGGACTCATCTCCCCGGCGCCCGGCGCGTCCGGCCTGCTGCCACAGCGACGCTCGGGTGCCGGGATAGCCGGCGATCAGGGCCGCGTCGAGCGAACCAACGTCGATACCGAGCTCGAGGGCGGTCGTCGCGGAGACCCCAAGCAGCTCGCCGTCTGACAGCGCTCGCTCGAGCGCCCGCCGCTCCTCGGGAAGGAATCCGGCGCGGTAGGCCTTCACCCGTCGCTTCAGTCCACCCGGAAGCTCTCTTCGTGCGAACTCCGCGACGAGCTCGGCCGACCGCCGCGTCCGGCAGAACGCGATCGTTCGCACCTCTCGCTCGACCAGCTGGCGAAGCAGCCACGAGGTCTCGGAGATGGCGCTCCGGCGGAGGCCCATCTCTTCGTCCACCAGCGGCGGATTCCAGAGGACGAAGAGCTTCTCTCCGCGAGGCGACGCGTCTTCGGCGACCTGGTCGAACGGCAGGCCGGTCAGCCGCTCCGCCAGCTGCACGGGGTTCCCGATGGTCGCCGAGGCCAGCACGAACTGCGGCTGTCCTCCGTAGTGCGCCACCAGGCGCCGGAGCCGGCGAAGGATCATGGCGACGTGTGAGCCGAACACCCCTCTGGCCACGTGCGCTTCGTCGACCACCACCAGAGAGAGGCGGAGAAAGAAGTCGGCCCATCGGGCGTGTCCCGGCAAGATGCTGGCGTGAAGCATGTCTGGGTTGGTCATCACCAGGTTCGCGTTCTTCCGGATGAGCGGGCGCTCCGCTTGCGGCGTGTCGCCGTCGTAGACGGCGGCTCTTACTTGGGGGAGCCTGAGCTCCCGAACCTGCCGTAGTTGGTCGCGCGCCAGCGCTTTGGTCGGAAAGAGGTAGAGCGCCGTTCGCTTCTCGTCCGTGAGCACGGTGCGGGCGAACGCGAGGTTGTAGACGAGCGTCTTCCCGGAGGCCGTTCCCGTAGCGACCACGACGTTGTCGCCCCGATTCAGAACTTCGAGCGCTGCGCGCTGATGCGGATAGAGGCCTTCGATCCCCAGGAACGAAAGCCGCTTCGCAAGAAGATCGGGGAGCTCCGGGAGGGGTTCGAGCGCGGGCTCGCGCTCGGGGAGCGTTTCAACGTGGGCCAGCGAGCCGTTGCCCCCTTCGGCCTTGGTCAGATCGGAAAGAAAGGCGCGGGCGTCCACGTGGCCCGATGGTAGCGGGGTGCGACTCTCCAAAAGTTTTCAGCGGGCGGCTAATAAATTTCGGCCGAAATTCCGACAATTGAGTAGGAAGAAAACAAGACCGTGGGCGGGCGGGATCAGCATGGCGCCAGCACCGCGTGGTTGCCCCGGTCGGATGATGCGAACTGATTCGGAAGGAGGCCCCCCGGGGCCTTCTTCTGTTTCCGCCTTCCGTAGCTCGAGAGTCGGCTAATGACCGACGACGCCGTCGGCCCGCATGTCCGCGTAGATCGAGCTGGCCGACGATGAGATGAACACCACGCTGGCGGCCCCGGCGGTCCCTGTGGTGGAGGGCACGACCTGGTTCGTGATCTTTTTCGGCGAGATCTGGATGGCCGTGAGGGCCAGATCCAGGAGCTCACCCGCCGGGATGTCGGTGCTGACGTTGCGCCATCCCGACGCCATCCACAGCAACAGCTCGGCCGGGTTGACCTTCGCTCGCTTGCCGAGCGCCCCCATCGCCGCGACCAAGAGGCGTCCTTGGTTTTCCGACCTCCCGATGTCTCCACCCGGGACGTCGTGCCGGTCGCGGGCGAACGACAGCGCCTCGGACCCCTTCAATGAATGACGACCCGCGGTGAAGAACGCGCCCGAGTAGGGATCGGACATCGACAGCGGCACGTCCACCTCGATGGGGCCCACGTCGTTCCAGAACGCCTTGAAGCCCTTGAATCCGGTGAGTACCCAGAAGTCGATTCGAATGCCCGTGAGGCTCTCGATGGTCTGAACGACGAGCGGCGGCCCCCCAAAGAAGAGCGCACTGTTGATCTTGTCGGTACCGTGGCCCGGAATGTTGACGTAGGAGTCGCGCGGAAAGCCGAGGATCGAGGCGCGGTGACGCTGCAGGTTCACGCCGATCAGGTGCAGAGAGTCTCCCCGCGTGCTGGTCGGCGTCTCGTTGGGCCGCGCGTCGCTTCCGATGGCCAGGATGAAGAGGGGTCGCTTTCCCTGAAGCGCTGGGAGGAACGAGGCTCCATGCGCCGAGTGGATTTGCACCGGCGCCGGGCTCGCAGCGCGCGCGGTTTGGCTTGCTCGAGACGCCTGGAGGATGCTCGCAAAAACGGCCGCCGCGACGATGACCGCCACCCCAACCCCAAGCCGCCGCCTCCCACTCACGGCGAGGTTCCTTGCTTCTGCTCCTTTGATTGAATCGCCGTCCTGACCTTCGGGAACCCAACGATGAGCCACTTTCCGGATGAAGGTTTCAGGATGAACCCACCTCGGTTGGTGACTTCCACTCGCTGCCCCGTCTTCGTCTTCCCGTCGGCCCGAAGGGCCGCCACGGCCGAGACGGCCTCGGCCTTCCCCGTTGGTCCGAACAGGACTCGGACGGAAAGCGTTGACCCACTCACGGAAAGAGACTGGAGCGAACGAGCCACGTTCCCCAACGTGAAGGAGGACGTGTGCCGAAGCGCTTGCTTTCTCGCCGAGGGCGCAAAGAGGTTCCACGTCTTCTCCGGTACACCGTCCGACCAGCTATTTGGGTCGAGGAAGGTGTCGATGTAGAACTCGCTGAGCGCGTGTTGAACGTCCCTGGCGGCCTTCTCGGTCGCACCCGATGACGGCGAAGATTTCCCGAGCTTGTATCCCTTCACCGAAGCGAACCGGAAGGTGAACGACGGCCGCTCGGCGTGCTTGCCTCCGAAAGGCCCGGGAAGGCGGCCCTTGTGGGTAACCGCGTACACCGCTCCGGCCGCAACGACCACACCGAGCGCCACGCCCGCAGTTCGAACCAGACGCTGCCGGCGGCGGCGCCGCCGGCCGGTGAAGTCGATGGGTGGACCTGATCTTCGGGTGGCCATTGCAGCGCCTACCGAGCAGGACGAAGCGAAGTATTGGGGCGCATTCGGGGCCGCACGCTACCCCCCGTTCGCAGGGATTTCAACGACAACCCCGGTGCTACACTCGCGCGGCCATGGACCTCGAGGTCGAAACAGCGAAGCGTGGAGACGCAACCGTCCTG
>DASVPT010000315.1:0-5900 GCA_036389535.1 Actinomycetota bacterium | reverse complement strand
GTCCCGATCAGTCCTTTCGGTGTGGTGTCGCCGGCGAGGTCCCCGGCGGTGAGGGGAGGGGCCGGATCAGCGTCGGGCGGTGCATGCCAACCGGCTCGCGCGACCAGGCGTCTCACGCCGGAACGTCCTGGTGCCACGCTGACGATCCAACCGCGAGCGCCCGTCATCGGAAGCGACACGCCGACCGACCTGGCCAGCGGAGGGGTCCACGGGCCAGCGGCGAGCACGACGGTGTCCGCGGCGATGTCGCCGTCGTCCGTCACCACGCCACGAACCGTGTCCCCTTCCACACGGAACGCTCTGACCGGAACGTTCGTCCGGATCTCGGCACCGGCCATCGTGGCCGCCTGGGTGTACGCCACCGTGAGCAGCCCCGGCTGAAGGCGGCGGCCGTCGGCGAAGAGCCACCCCTCCACGATGCGCTCTGCCAGGGCGGGTTCGAGCTCTCGGAGCCCCGCCGAATCGAGAGCCTCGACCTTCACCCGGCATCTCTGCGCCGCCTCGGCCTCACGCCGGGCAGCCTCTTGCTCCTCCGGATCGTCGGGTGCCACGACCAGGTAACCGATTGGTTCGAGGTCCATCCCGAAAGGCAGAGGTCCAGACGACGTGAAACGGAGGTATGCCTGGAGCGTCGCTTCGGCCATCGGACTCAGCACGGGATCGAGGGGGGAGACGACCAGGCCATGGTTTCGACCCGACGCCCCCGCGGCCAGCTCCGAGCGCTCGGCGAGCACCACCCGCGCCCCCGCTGTGGCCAGCTCGTACGCGCAGGCACATCCAATGATGCCGCCGCCTACGACCACGACGTCGGCGCCGCCGGCCACGTTCGTTCGGTTACCTGGGCCAGACGCGGTCGAG
Source organism: Actinomycetota bacterium (assembly GCA_036389535.1). Lineage (GTDB taxonomy): Bacteria > Actinomycetota > UBA4738 > UBA4738 > UBA4738 > JALYGK01. The sequence goes on along the minus strand of DASVPT010000315.1, from coordinate 5,042 downwards.
CGCGGCCCGCGTCTTGTCGACCGCTTCGGTGATCTCCTCGTCGGTGATCACGTACGGCGGCCCAAGCATCACGACGTCTCCGTTCGTTCCGTCGGCGGACCCGGTGGCGAGATAGAGGATCAGCCCCTCGACCATGGCAGCCGAAATGATTTCCTCGGCCACCCGCTCTCGTCGAAGGAACGGCGTCTTGGACCGAACGTCCGCGACGATCTCGATCCCGATCAGCAGGCCCAGGCCGCGAACGTCCCCGACGTGCGGGTGGAGCGACAGCGCCTGCGTGAGCTCCTTCAGGAGGCGCTCGCCCTTCACGCGGCTCGCCTCCACCAGGTCCTCTTCTTGGAGCTTCCGAAGGACGGCCCGCCCGACCGCAGCGCCTACGGGCGAGTGCGAAAAGGTGAACCCGTGGACGAATCCCGACTGACGAACGGTGTCGAAGACTTCCCCCGAAGCGGCAACGAGTCCAAGGGGCCAGTATCCAGATGAGGCCGCCTTCCCGGCGATGAGGATGTCCGGGCGCACATCCCAGTGCTCGCATCCGAACCAGCGACCGGTCCTTCCAAATCCCGTCATCACCTCGTCGGCGATGAGGAGGATCCCGTAATCGCGACACACCTCCTGGACGTGTCGCCAGTAGTCGTCCGGAGGGATGGAGACGCCGAGTGTTGCGCCAACCACCGGCTCGGCGACGAAGCAGGCGATGGAGTCCGGGCCCTCCTTGCGGATCGCTTCGTCGAGGATCTCGGCGTGACGCTCCCCGCAGTAATCAGGATGCGTGGGAAGGGGACACCGATATTCGTAGACCCGGGGGACATGCCGCGCCCGGCCGAGCCACGGACGATAGGGCTGACGCAGGGGACGGCGGCCGGAGGCGTCCAGGGCTCCCAACGAGTTCCCGTGATACGAACCCACTCGCGCCAGGATCTTGTGCCGCGAGTCGTCGCCCCGCGCCAGGTGATAGGCCCGCGCCAGCTTGAGCGCGGTCTCCATCGCTTCGCTTCCCCCGGAGACCGGATAGATCTTCGGGTCTTCCATGGGGAGGAGCGGGGCGAGCTCGGACGCGTACAGCTCCAGCGCCTCGCTGGTGAACTGCGTCCCATGGACATAGGCCACGCGGCTGGCCTGCTCGACCGTGGCCCGTACGACGTCGGCGTCACCGTGTCCGACCCCGACCACGATGGCGCCGCCCGACGCGTCGAGGTACCGCTTTCCATCCACGTCCCAGATCGAAGCGCCGTGCGCCAGCGCGACCGTGGGCAGCTGACGATCGAAGACGCGCGGAAAGACGGCGCTCATGGCCGCATCATGGCACGGACGGGGTAAATCGCTCCCTCATCGCGTGTATGCCCCGTTCGGGTCGAGCTCCTCGCGGATCAACCGGAGCTCCTCCGGCGTGGGCGGCGGCGTCTCTTCGGCCTCCTCGGACGCGTCGAGCTCCCACGAGGTGGCGTCCCTGATCTGATCGAGCTTCACGCCGGGATGAAGGCTCGCCAGAAACATTTGGCCCGTCCTTGGCCGGAAGCGGTAGACGCCGAGATCCGTCACGACGACCGAAGGGCCTTCGCCGATCCAACCCGTCGGGCGCGTGCCGCCGAGGTGCCCCGGGCTCGTTCGGAAGTCGATGCGCTCGACGAACGACCGCTTCGACTGCGGCATGATCACGAACACCTTCTTCGCGTTGATGGCGATCTCGCACGCACCTCCCGAACCGGGAAGGCGCACCTTGGGCCTCGCGTAGTCGCCGATGACCGTGGTGTTGATGTTTCCGAATCGGTCGATCTGGGACGCCCCGAGGAAGCCGACGTCGATCAGTCCGGCCTGAAGGTAATAGGCGAAGAGATCGAACATGCTCGTGACCTGCAGGCTGTTCGTGACGAGGGTCGGATCGCCGATGGAAAGCGGCAATCGGGCAGGCACCGCTCCAAACACACCCGACTCATAGACCAGCTCCAGATGCGGGGACACGGTCCTCCGAGCGAGGTTGCACGCGATGTTCGGCGGCCCGACGCCGACGAAGCACACCCGCTCACCGGCGAGTTGACGCGCGGACGCCACAATCATCATCTCGGATGGCGTGTACGTCTGGCCGGCCATCAGCTGTACCGGCCGTAGTTCACCGGACCGGACCAAGCGTCGCCGGGGGCGAGCGCGGCCCACCGGTCGGCACCCAACTTCTCGACGTACTCGCTGTGCGACCCCAGGCCGTAGACCCACTCGTCGAGCCATTCCTCGAGCGTCTCGGCCTGTCGGCTGAGCCGGTCCCAGTCCAGGTAAAAGCGGTTGTCCCGGTCGTAGTAGCCCTGCGCGTACGAGGGGTGGCACGCTTTCGGTTCCACCACCACCGCGTCGACGATCAATCCCGGAATCACGGTTCGGTTCGGGTCGCTTCGGATGGTCTTCTCGTCCACCAGCTCCTCGCAGACCACGATGACCCGGTCGGCCGCGAAGGCCGCCTCCTTCTGGCATCCGAGCAACCCCCAGATCTGGGCGTCGCCGTTCGCGTCCGCTCGTTGGGCGTGAACGATGGTGACGTCGGGGTTGAGCGGCGGAACCGCATAGACCTGTTCGTCGCCGTACGGCGAGTCGATGCGGACGATTCGCGGGTTGGCCTCGGGAAGGTCGCTGTCGAAGTAGCTGCGGATCGGAAAGAAGGGGAGGTTCGCGGCGCCCGCCGTGTACCGGCACACCATGCCGAAGTGGCTGTATTCCTCGAGGTCGAGCCGCGGGGATGGGTCGCCCTCGACACCTCGGCGCACCGCGTGGAGCGACCCGACTCCAGGGTTGCCCAGCCACGAGAACACCAGCTTGGACGCCACGCCGGCTCCCACCATCTGGTCGTAGATCACGTCGGGTGTGAGGCGACAAAGCGTCAAATCTCGCTTTCGCTGCCGGATGATCTCGTGGCCGGCGGCGAAGCAGATCAGATGAGTGAAGCCTTCGATGGCGATGGTCTCACCGTCGCGAACGAGATCCGCGACGGCGTCGCGCATGGACCCGAGCTTGGAAGTGTCGGGCAAGCGCTGCCCTCAGGCGCCCTCCGGCGCGGCCGCAGCCTCACGCGACTCGGGCGGAACCCCTCCGGCAGCCACCTCCTGGCAGGCGGCTTCGAAGATCCGGAGTCCTGCCGCCGCCTGCTCCCTAGAGAGGAGGAGCGGGGGTGAGATGCGAATGGCCGAGTCGCCGGTTCGAAGCGTCAAGAGACCCAGGCGGACGCATGCCAGCTCGACGGCGTCGGCGACCTCGGCGGCCTCGAACTCGACCCCGATCATCAAACCGCGTCCACGAACTTCCTTGATGCGCGGCTGCCGCGATTGCACCTCTTTCAGCCCATCGATCAGCACGGCGCCGACCTGCGCGGCGTTGTCCACGAGCCCCCGCTCGAGCAGATCGATGGTCGCCAGGGCTGCGGCGCAGGACAGCGGGTTTCCGCCGTACGTCGAACCGTGCGCACCCTTTCCCCAGGTCATCAGGTCCGCTCGGGCGATCATCGCTCCGAGAGGAAGGCCACTGGCGATTCCCTTTCCGGCCAAAACGATGTCGGGTTCCACTCCGTAGTGCTCGATCGCCCACATTTTTCCGGTGCGACCCATGCCGGACTGCACCTCGTCGGCGACGAGCAGAATGCCGTGCGTCGAGCACAGGTCCCGCAGCTCGCCGAGCCATCCTTCCGGTGGGAAGACGTATCCGCCCTCTCCCTGAACGGGTTCGACGATGATCGCGGCCACCTCCCGCGGGGTGACGAGTCGCTTGAAGATCACCGACTCGATGTACTCGGACGTGGGGACCCCGAACGGCGCGTGCAGAACGCCCGGGAGCATCGGTCCGAACCCCTCGTGGTATTTCGCCTGTGAGGCAGTCAGCGTGACGCTTCCGTACGACCTCCCGTGGAAGGCTCCGATGAACGCGATGAGGTACTGACGACCGGTGTGGCGCCTGGCCAGCTTGATCGCCGCCTCAACGGCTTCCGTACCCGAGTTGGTGAGAAAGGACTTGGTCGGACGGGACATCGGCGCGATCCGGTCGAGCCGCTCGCAGAGGTCCGCATAGATCGGGAGATAGAAGTCGCTGGCCGAGTAGTGCAGGAGCCGATCGGCCTGTCGTCGGATGGCCTCCACCACTTCCGGGTGCGCGTGCCCGGTGGAGCAGACGGCGATGCCGGCGTTGAAGTCGATGAAAACGTTTCCGTCGACGTCCTCCAGCATCGCCCCGCCGCCCCGCGATGGTGCGAAGTCGTACGCGCGGGGAAGCGACGGGCTGACCACGCGTCCGTCGCGTTCGATGACCTCACGCGTGTTCGGGCCGGGGATGGGGGTGAAGAGCCGCGGTTCGCTCAGACTGGCCAGGTCGGCCGACCCAGCTCCGTCTTGAGAGACGGCGTCGAAGATCGGGTCCGGTGCGGCCGGAGCGTCGCTCGCGAGATCCCGCTCGGTATCCAGGGTCTCGCCTTAGTCGTCGATGACGGTCTGACTCTGTTCCCGGAGGTACTGCTGAACGTAGTGCAGGCCGCCGCCGGCCTTGCCACTGGTGCCCGAACCCTTCCAGCCACCGAACGGCTGCATGCCCGGCCACGCGCCCGTGGTCGCGCCGGCGCGGCGGTTCACGTAGACCACGCCCGCCTGGATGTTGTCCAGGAACTTCTGGATTTCCGCTCGATCCTGCGAGTAGAAGCCGGCGGTGAGGCCGTACTCGGTCTGGTTCGCGAGCTTCAGCCCTTCGTCGATGGAATCGACCGGAGAGACGGCGACGAAGGGGACGAACAGCTCTTCCTTCCACACGCGGTGACCGATCGGGGCCTCGACCACCGTCGGCGCGGCGAAGAGTCCTCGCTCCAGGTCGCCGTCCGTCAAGCGCTTGCCTCCGACCAGCACTTTGCCGCCCTCTTTCTCCACGTCCTGGACGGCCTTCTCGAATGTCTCGAGGGCCCGGTCATTGATGACCGGACCGGTGTAGGTGTCGCGCTCCAGCGGATTGCCGACCTTCACGTTCGACGTCTTCTCCACGAGCCGCTGGATGAAGTCGTCGTACACGGGTCGCTCGATGTAGAC
>DASVPT010000314.1:0-6786 GCA_036389535.1 Actinomycetota bacterium | reverse complement strand
GCGCGGCCGCATTGGCCGGCCTGGTTTTCCAGACCCGCGGTGACTACAGCGCGTTCCGCTCTCCCGAGTTCCTTCCGTTCTCGCTCTTCGTCCTGCTCGGCCAACTGCTTCCAATTCGAGTCACCCGGCACGGCGAAGAGGAAGAGATCACCACCTCCACCACGTTCGTCTTCGCGCTGCTCCTGGCCGCCGGACCGTTGGCTGCGGCGGTGGCGCAAACCGTTTCCTCGTTCTTCGGCGACATCGTGCAGCGCCGTCCGCTCTCGAAGGCCGCGTTCAACTCGGCGCGATCGACCATCGCCGTCTCGGCCGGCGCGGGAGTGCTGTTCCTGCTGACGGACCTTCCCCGGCCGTCACCGGCGGCTCCGCTCGCCCCTCGAGACCTCCCGGCCGTTCTGGTCGCGGCAGGCATCTTCTTCCTGGCCAACACGGTCTTTCATGCGGTCTCGATCGCACTGGCTCAGAACCTTCCGCTCGCCACCTACGTTCGGCGCCATCTCGCGTTCCAGGGCCTCAGTGACGGCGTTCTTCTGGCCCTCTCCCCGACCATCGCCGTCGTCGCTCGGACGAACCTGTTCCTGGTCCCCCTGCTGACCATCCCGATCGTCGCCGTGGCGAAGAGCGCCAACGTGTATCTGGTGAACGCGGGCCTGGTCGAGAAGCTGGACGAATCCCTGTCGCACATGCTGGATCTGAATCAACGCAACGAATATCAGGCCAAACACGACATCCTTACCGAGCTTCCGAACCGGGTCCTGTTCCGCGAACAGCTGGAGCAGGCCATCAGGACCAGCGTTGCGCACGGGGGCATGACCGCCGTGCTGATGGTCAACCTCGACCACTTCAAGGACATCAACAACACGCTCGGTCCGCAATACGGCGACATGGTCCTCAAGCAGATCGGTCCGAGGATGATGGAGGTTCTCGGCGACGGCCCCATCGTGGCGAGGCTCGGCGGTGACGAATTCGGCATCCTGATCCCCGAGGCAGAGGACGAGGCCGCCGTCACCGAAAACGCGAACGCGTTGCTGAAAGCGCTGGAGCGGCCGTTCTCGGTCGGCGATTTCTCCCTCCACGTGGAAGGACGGATCGGGATCGCCCTGTGCCCGGAACACGGCCAGGGCGTGGACACGCTCCTCCGACGGGCGGACCTCGCCATGAACATGGCGAAGGGGCGCGGCCAGGGGTTCCAGTATTACTCGTCGAAGCAGGACCAGCAGGGACCGAACCGCCTGGCTCTGCTCGGCGACCTCCGAAGGGCGCTCAAGGAGAACGAGCTCGTCGTCTACTACCAGCCGAAAGCCGAGATCAAGACCGGGCGGGTGACCAGCGCTGAGGCGTTGGTCCGGTGGCGGCATCCCGAACGCGGCATGGTTCCGCCGAACCAGTTCATCCCGCTCGCCGAGCACACCACGCTGATCACGGGGCTCACGTTCCACGTGCTCGACGCGGTCCTGGCCCAGTCCAGGAAATGGACCCGCGAGCTCCGCAGCATCACGGTGTCGGTCAACCTGTCGGCTCGGAACCTCCTCGACCCCAAGCTTCCCGACGAGATCGAGGCGCTCCTCAAGAAATGGGGGGTTCCCGTTGACCACCTGGAGCTGGAGATCACGGAAAGCACGATCCTGAACGAGCCCGACCGGGCGCTCGAGATTCTGGGACGCCTCCGCGACATGGGACTCAACATGTCACTGGACGACTTCGGAACCGGATACTCGTCGCTGGCCTACCTCCAGCGCCTCCCGGTCCACGAGATCAAGATCGACAAGTCGTTCGTCCAGAACATGGAGACCGACGAGAGCGACGCCAAGATCGTCAAGTCGACCATCGACCTCGGCAGGAACCTCGGACTCCAGGTGGTGGCGGAAGGAGTGGAGAGCGAGGAGATCTGGAATCACCTCGCGCAGCTCGATTGCGACTACATCCAGGGCTACTACCTGAGCCGCCCCATTCCTCCCGACGAGTTCTCGACGTGGCTCAGGAAATTCGACCGCGGAGAGATCCACATCCCCCGGCCGGATCTCGGCGCGGCGGCGGGCACTGCCTCAGCCGGAGGCCCCAAAGTTGAGATGGCCCCGGCCGCTACGTCGCCGGCTCGCCTTCCCGACCGGCCTGCAGCACCTGACGAACGAGCTTGATGAACTGCCACGCCGCGAGGGCGAGGAAGATCGCCCCAAGAGCGGCTTCGATCTGATCCTGGGTGAAGGAACTTCGTTCGGAGACTCGCTCGGCGACCTTCGAGCCGACCTTGCCTCGCCATCCCGAAAGCCCGACCTTCCCCATTGCCCTGTAGTCCATCGGTTCCGTCCTTTCTCCCCCGACGGACACGACTCTAGGAGCTACGGCCGCGCCCCGTCTTTTCCTGGAGCTCGTCGATGCGCTTGGATGCTTCGGCCTTCGTCAGACCGTCGGTGAACTCGACGCCGGCCTCGTCTGAGAGCGTCTTCAGATACGACGCCTGGGCGTCGGTCATGGGCTCGTCGCCGGTCGTCCACTCCTGAGGGTCCTTCTCGAGGTTGGAGCCCTGGATGTCCTCCCTGCTTGCCATGCCGTACCTCCTTCGAAGTGTCTCGGCGCAGTCTTTCCCGAAATTACAGCGATGTAAGCCGGTCGGATCCGGAAGCGCTGTTGCTACGCTGCGCCGATGCGTGAGCGTACGGTCCTCACCACCGGGGCCAACTCGGGACTGGGCCTGGCGACCGTTCTGGAGGTCGCGCGGCGGGGCTTTCGTTCGGTCGGCACGGTCCGCTCAGCTGCGAAAGCCCGGGTGGTCCGAGAGGCGGCGGCCGACGCGAGCGTCACGGTCGAGACGGCGATCCTCGACGTGGCAAACGCGGCCCAGTGCCGAACGGTGATCGATCGCTTCCGCCCGTGGGGGCTGGTGAACAACGCCGGCAGCCCTCTCGTCGCGGCCGTCGAGGACGTCGACGACAAGGAAGCGCAGGCGCTGCTCGAGACCATGGTGGTTGCGCCGATGCGCCTGGCAAGGCTCGCCCTGCCTCACATGAGAAGAGACGGCGGCGGGCGCATCATCAACATGTCGTCCATCTACGGGAGAGTCTCCACGCCTCTGAACGGCTGGTACCAGGGTGCGAAGCAGGCGCTGGAGGGGCTCTCCGACGCCCTGCGGGTGGAGGTGCGCTCGTCCGGCATTCACGTCGTGCTGGTGGAACCGGGCGGCTTTCGCACCGAGCTGTGGGAAGACGCCAAGCGCAACGTCGAGGAGCGCAAGGGGTCCGTATACCGCAGCGCCTACGAACGAACCCTCCGCGGAATCCGGCTCACCATCCCTCTGCTTGCGAGTCCGTCCCAGGTAGCACGGGTGATCGGGCGGGCCCTTTCCGTCAGAAGTCCGCGCCCCCGATACCTGGTCGGCTACGACGCCCAGCTGGCGAACGTGATCGACCGAGCCGTACCCACAGTCGTCAAGGACCGCGTGATGCGGCTGACGCTGGGTCTGTAGCCCGTCTCCGCCTCGCGCTTTACCAGTACCGCGCCGTCGCCATGGCGATCACCGCGAGGATCAGGAGAATCAGGTCCCTCTGCCCGTTCCTCTTGAGCGCTGCCTGAAGACGGCCCATCTCGGCACCTTGCTCGGGTGAGGGGACACCGCCGCCCGCGGCGATCTCTCCTCCCAGCTTCACGAGCCGCTCAGCCTTCGGACCGATGCCAACGGCGCCGCCGATCAACGCCGCGGTGCCAAGGAGGCCGCCGATCGTGAGAACCAGGCCAAACCTGGAGCTGATGAAGTCGCCGAAGGAGGCGAACACGCGAAGACCGTTGTACAGCCACATGATCCACCCGGCGGCAACGGTGGTGATGGCGAGGGCGGTAATGATCTTGGCGAAGTTCCGCTTCTCCACGATGCCGTGAAGCATCGGCCCGGCCGCCGGTCCGACCTCACCCGCGGTGGGGCCGACGAAGAGGATAAACATGAACGCCGAACCTACCCATAGAACCCCGGCGACGATGTGCAGGAACCGAAACAGCAGCATGAATGGAACAGCAGCCATCATCTGTCTCCTTCCTTCCAGTAACTCCGGACATCCTCGCATTCTCACGCGAGCGGGGGGAGTGGGATTCGAACCCACGGACCGGTTGCCCGGTCAACGGTTTTCAAGACCGTCACCTTCGTCCGCTCGGTCATCCCCCCACGTCGAAGTGTACCGACGACCACTCGCCGTCCCTCTTAGCGCGAAACTCCTCGCACCTCAGCCGCCCAGGCCAACAGCTCGTCCCGCGGCATGTAATTGAGGATCCGCTCGCGCGGGATCCGAGCTCGAATCGCGGCCGCCAGTCCGAATTCGATGAAGCGAAGCTCGGCGACGCTGTGCGCGTCGGTGCCGATGGAGATTCGCACGCCGACGTCGCGGGCCAGCTCGAGGAGCTCCACGTTCAGGTCCTGTCGATCCGGGAAGGAGTCGATTTCGAGAGCCTTGTTGTTCTCCCGCGCCGCCTCGAACACGCGTCGCCAGTCGGCCTGGAGCCCGAGCCGGACACCGAACCTTCTCCCTCGGGGATGGGCGAGCACGTTCACGGTTCGGTTCCGGAGGCCGGCGACGTATCGGTCCGTCTGATCCTCGGTGAGCCGGAGCTTGCTGTGGAACGCTCCGAGGACCAGATCGAGCGATAGCAACGCGTCCTCGTCCATGTCTCCCTCGCCCTCCGGCGACAGGTTCATCTCGATGGACCGCAGGACCTGAAAGTTCTGCCCTTCCCGCTCGAGGTCTTCGTTCAGCTGGCGAATCTCGTATCCCTCGGCGGCGAGCCTCGCCTCATCCATTCCGTGAGCGATCGCCAGGCCTTTCGAGTGATCGGTGATGGCGACGTGCTCGTATCCGTAGGTTCGGGCGGCGTCGACCATCTCGGAAAGCGGTGCCTTTCCGTCGCTGTAGGTGGTGTGCATCTGCAGATCCGCTCGAAGGGCAGGTCGCCAATCGGGATGTTCGTCCAGCGTCGAACGGACCTCGGCCAACGTGAGGAAGCCGCGCCGGAGTGGTGGGGGCTCGAGGAGATCGGGAGGGTCGTCCAGCCAGCCGTCGATCAGCCGTGCCAGCCACGGCCCTACCAACGACAGCTCCGTGAGCGGCCGGCCGGCCTCTCTCAGGCTCGCCGCCTCTTCGGACCAGTAAAACCCGGCGGCCCGCGACGCCCGCTCCAGCGCCCTGCGGCGATGTCCCTCTTGGTCCTCTGCCGCGGCGGCAAGGAGCTCGGCGATCTGGGCGTTGGTGAGGGACATGGCGGGCTGAGCCTACGCCCGCCGCCGGGTCCGGAGCCCCCAGAGGCAGGTTGACGAGCTGGACTAGTTCCGATTAACTACAGCCCGCCGGGCGGGTAGACCGTCCGGACTAGTTGCCCCAGAAGTGAGCCCGCGCCACAGGAGGGGGAGGTGAGGGCTATAACCCGCGGTTCTTCGCGAAGCGTCTTCGACCCTGCACGCCGTTCGTCCAAGGAGGGCTCTCGTTGAAGTCGTTCTCTCTTCTTCGCCGTTCAAGGAAACCATTGGTCGCAGCTTCTCTCGGGGTTGCCCTCGCGTTGGTGACCTCTCTGGCTGCCCAGGCAGCCACCCGAATCCGATTGGTCCCCGGCACCGCGGTCCTGCTGAGCGCAGCAAGCGGAGGTACCGGCGGTCAATCGACGTCTTCGACCACGTCCCGAACGAACATCTTCGCGCCCGCCGCGTACGTCGACTACAAGCGGATCGGCGGCGAACCGTTCGTGGCCGTCGACCGCTATCCCTTCCCGGGTTCCCGCACGGACCCCGCCGCACAGTGTGCACCGGCCACCACGACACCGTGCTACCGCGATCTGACGTACGCCTCGGCGCCGAACGGCTTCGTCTTCCCGCACTACAGCCCGTTCTGGAAGTCGGATGACATGGGCAAGACGTTCCGGGTCCCCGCGCACGTTCCGTCGTATGCCAAGACGTTCGGACAGGGAGGCGGCGGCGGCGACTCCCACATCGCCATAGGTCAGCTGACGCACCGCGTCTTCTTCGTCGACCTTCCCGGACCGGGCTGCGTCACCATGAACATCTCCGACGACTTCGGCGAAACCTGGGAGAGCAACCAGGTCGCGTGCGGCACGAGCCCCGGAACGATCGACGATCGCCAGTGGGTCGCCGCCGACGAGAACCCAGCGCCGGCTGCCTCCAACGTCTATGTCTCGTTCATCAACTTCACGAACATTTTGGCACCGCAGCTCACTGTCCAAAAAAGCACGGACGACGGCGAAACGTTCGGCGGGGTCTGCACCCTGGCCAGCGTTCCTCCGGCACCGGCGCCGCTGCCAGCCCCAGCGCCCGACAACGCCCCAACGAGCTGCCCCGACCCGGCCGACTTCCGCCTTCAGGTTGCGGGCCCAATCGTGGTGGATCGTGCCCACGAAGGTCATCCGCTGTACATCCCGTTCATCCGGGGAGGGAGCGGACCAACCTCTCAGGTAACCCCGACGCCTCCCTGGGATCTGTACGTCGCACGATCCCTGGATCAGGGCACGACGTGGACCCGTCACCTGGTCGCCCATCTCGGCAACCACAACCCCGTGAACCTCTTCCCGCAGCTCTCCGTCGACCGAGCCGGGAACCTGTACTTCGTCTGGTCACAGACCCAAGGTCCGGGCGAGAACGCGGCTGGCCTGCTGGGTGAGCAGGACGTCTACTACTCGTACTCCACGAACGGCGGTTCGGCGTGGGCACCACCCATCAACATCACGCCGTCTCGAGGGAAGAGCGCGATCATGCCGTGGAGTGTCGCCGGCGACGCCGGGCTGATCGACGTCGTCTAT
>DASVPT010000313.1:0-10509 GCA_036389535.1 Actinomycetota bacterium | reverse complement strand
ACCAGCGGCGACGATCCCGAGTGGCCGGGGGAGGGTCTGAAGCAGGCGCCCGTCCTCGTGGTGGCCTTTGGCAGCAAGCAGGCGTATCTCGACCGGTACGCCGAACCCGACAAGGGGTGGACCGATCGCGACGAATCGCGTTGGTCCGCGCCGTACTGGCACATCGACGCCGCGTTCGCGTCGATGCTCATGTTGTTGACGGCTGTCGACGAGGGGCTCGGGGCGCTCTTTTTCGGGTTGTTTCCGCCGACCGTGGCGGCGTTCAGATCTGAATTCGGCGTTCCAGACGAATGGGAGCCCATCGGCGCGATCGCCATCGGGCACCCGGCGCCCGATCCGGTTCGATCCTCAGCGAATACGAGGCCGAAGAAGCTCCTGGACGAGGTGGTGCACCGAGGCCGCTGGTAAGCCGCACCGTCAACCTCAGCTTGACGCGCTGCCGAGCGTCAATCTACACTTGACGCGACTATGGCACGGAAGGGCAAGGATCCACTCGAATTGTCGGACCTCGTTCGCGCCGTCCAGGAAACGGCGGCCGGCGCGTCACCGCTCGAGCGCGTGACAGTCGCCGTGAAGTACGGGGAAGCGCTGAAGGCGCTGGGCGACGAGCTCGTCGGGCATTTCGTGGAGGAGGCCCGGACGTCCGGCTGCTCGTGGGCGCAGATCGGCGCTCATCTCGGGGTCACCAAGCAGGCGGCGCAGCAGCGGCACACCATTCGGCAGCTGTTCCGCGGGCGGCGGACTCAACGAGGAGGAATCGGACCCCTTGGACGTTTCACCGCAGAGGGGAGACGCGTGGTCGTGGTCGCGCAGGACGAGGCCAGACGGCTCAACCACAACTATCTGGGGACGGAACACCTGCTTCTCGGGATCCTCCGCGACCGCGATAGCCGCGCCGCCCGCGTGCTGCGGGACCTGGGCGTCTCGGCGCAGCGCGTTCGGTCGGCGGTCAAGCGGATGATCGGAGAGGGAAGCGCTCCGGTCGCCGGGCAGGTCCCGTTCACGCCCCGGGCCAAGAAGGTTCTGTCGCTCGGCGTCGCCGCGGCGAGGTCGGCGGGGGAGTCGCTGGCGGGCCCCGAACATCTCCTCCTTGGCCTTCTGGAGGAGGGGGAAGGAGTGGCCGCCCAGATCCTTGCGGACTCCGGCGTCACCCGCCATGCCGTTGAAGACAGCCTCCGGAAATAGCGAGTCGTGTCAGTGGCTGCCGGTACCATCCGGCCGTGCGGATCTGGGTCACTGACGCCATCGCCGCGGACGCGGGGGAGATCTCCCGGGTCATCGAAGACGCCTTTCGCCAGGTCGACCACACCGGCGTCCAGCTCCATGTGGAGCGGGCCAAGAACTCCTATGAGTCCTTCAGCGGCCGGGCCTACCCGGAGCCTCCCAGGCGGCCCAAGCCGCAGCCCGGAACCCAGTACTTCGTCCGTCTGAAGCTCCCCTCGGTCCTCCGAAATCGGGGATACCCGAGGTCGTACCGATACACCGGCCTCCGAACGGCCCCCTGGATCACCGTTCGGGACTGGAGGGAGCGGCTCTTCGCCCTCGCCGCCCACGAGGCCTTCCACATCCACCAGTTCCGAGAGGGGCTTCGACGATCGGAAGTGGCCGCCGAACGGTGGGCCTTGCAGAGGTTGAACGAATGGATCGCGGCGCAAACTCGGATGACTCCCGCGGCGTTTCTCCCCGAACGGCGATCCGGACAGTTGTCGCTATTCGCCGCGGCGTTCTGAAGGGCGGCTGCGTCGGATTCGAAGATGCCTGCGGCACAAGGATTGCTCGGCCCCCAGCTCATGACAAAGAAGTGCGCGGCGTGCAAAGAAACGAAGGGGCTTGAAGAGTTCTATCGCTACAAGCCCAGTCGGGATGGGCGAAACAAGTGGTGTCGAGACTGTGCGTTGACGCACAAACGGCTGTGGCGAGATAAGAACCGCCTCAAGGTCCGCCGCGAGGTCTACGAGAAGAGCCTCCTACGAAACTACGGACTCACTCTTGCTGAGTACGAGCAAATGTTTTCCGCACAGGATGGGCTCTGTGCCATCTGTGGCCTTCCGGAGACGGCGCTCAACCGAGATGGATCTATCCGACGCCTTCACGTCGATCATGATCACGAGACTGGGATGGTCCGGGCTCTGTTGTGTTCGGCATGCAACTCAGTCCTTGGCTATATCGAGGCGCATCCCGAGCGCGTTCCGCACGCCATGGCATATCTGGATGGGTGGAAGGAGGCCTCGCAGTGATTAACTTAACATAACGTCCCTTATCGGCGTTTTGGGAAGGGGGGGTGCCCGGTGAGGCTAGTTTCGCTTGGCGGCGCCGACCCGGTCCCGAAGGCCCCAGGAACCCACGCGCCAGAGAGCCTCGGCCACGATGCGCCGCGAAAGCTTCGAACGCCCGTGCTCGCGTTCGCGAAACTGGATGGGAACCTCGCCGACGCTGAAACCGGATCGCCACGCGCGATACGCCAGTTCGATTTGGAATGCGTAGCCCTCCGAGGTGATCCCCTGCGAGAGGAGCGACTCGACGGCGTGGCGGCGGTAGGCCCGGAACCCGCTGGTGGCGTCGGCAACGGGGAAGCGAAGCAGCATCCGCGCGTACGCGTTGCCGCCCTTGGACAGCGCAACCCTGGACCGGCTCCAATTGGTGACCTCGCCACCCGGCACATAACGGCTCCCGATCACCACGTCGTAGGTCGCCACGGCGTCGAGGATCCGGGGAAGATCCTCCGGGCGATGTGAGAGATCCGCATCCATCTCCACCACGACGTCGTAGCCGTCATCGACGGCCTTTCGAAATCCCGTCATGTACGCGCTGGCCAATCCCTGCTTTCCGGGGCGTCGAAGAAGCCTGACCCTCGCTTGCTCCGCGGCGAACGCCGCCACCTCCTCGCCCGTCCCGTCGGGTGAGTTGTCGTCGATGACGAGCGCATCAACGTTTTGCCCCACCGCGAGGATGCCGTCCAGGACCCGGCGGATCGTGGCCTTTTCGTTGAACGTTGGAAGGACGACCAGAACCTTTGGCTCGCCTCCCCCTGACACCGAAACGGGGATTCGGTTCGGTCCCGAGCGGGCCTGGTTCGCGCCAGGCGATGCCCCACGCCGCCTCCGCGTCCGCCGCGTCACGACCAGGGCCACCAGGACGACCGTCCCGGCGGTCCACGGGAACCAATCACCGAATCGCACGTAGAGCGTCCGAGCCGACGCCGCCGCAACGGTTCGCCGGAGGATGGTTCGAGTGAACAGCGCAGTGCGCGCGACCACCCGGCCCCGCGGGTCGATGACCGCGCTCTGGCCTGAGATCGCGGCGTGCACCACCCACCGACCCGTCTCGGCCGCTCGCAGCTGGCTCAAGATCACGTGCTCCGGGGAAGCCGCACTTCGAAGGAAGGACGAGTCGTTGGTGGCAACGACGATCACGTTCGCGCCAGCCCGAACGAATCGCCGGACCAGGTCCGGGTAGGCATTTTCGAAGCAGATCGGCGTTCCCACCCTGACCCCGGCAACATCGAAGAGGCGCACCGCCGTTCCCGGAGTCAGCTCCCGGGCCTGTTGACGGTATCGCTGGGTCCATCCGAAGAGGCCGTGGAACGGGATGTACTCGCCGAACGGCACGAGGTGGATCTTGGTGTAGCGGCCGAGGACCCGTCCGTCTCCCGAGTACAGCAGGATCTGGTTGTAGAACCGGCCGCCCGGGCCGCGCGGAATGGCTCCGATCAGCGTCGGCGCCCCGACCCGTCGAATGGCTTGGGTGACGCGATGCCCGAGCCGTCGGTCCCTCACGGGGTCGTCATCGAGGGCGTTTTCCGGCCAGACCGCGATGTCGGGCGGCTCCGGCACCAGCTCTTGATGAAGGCTGATGTGGCTCTCTCCCACCGTTCGGCCCTGCAGGTATCGGTCGTAGGCGAGGGTCTGTGGGACGTTTCCCTGCACCACAGCGGCGTCGAACGAGCGCCCTCCGGCGCTCGAGAGCGGGATCAGAGCCGGGAGGAAGGACACCGCGATCGCCAGCCCCACCGGCGCCGCCACGGATCTCGGGGCTCGATGAACCGACGCCAATGCGGCCACGAGGAGCGCGTTGACCGCCAGGACGACGAAGGTCACGCCCCACACTCCGGCCACCGACGCGATGGGCAGCAAGAGCGGGTTGGCGTGTTGGGTGTAGCCGAGGCCTCCCCACGTGAACCCCCCCACCGGGAATGCTCCTCGGACCCATTCCAACGCCGTCCACAGCGCGGCCCCGAGCAACGCGGACCGAACCGGACGGCCCTCGCGCCAGAGCAGCGGAAGCGCCCCGGCGAACAATGCCGCGTACGCCGCCTGCAAAACGACCGGCGGAAGCCACGCGATGACGCCGAACGGCAGGAGCCAGTACAGGAGGATCCCGTAGTAGGTCAGGCCGAACGTGAATCCGAGGAACGCCGCGCGCCGCGGCCTCGCCTCCCTCGTCACCCACAGCAGGGGTACGAGCGCGAAGAACGCGACGAAGCCGAGGTCAGGAGGTGGATTCGCCAGCGAGAGCAGCGCGCCGCTCAGCGCGGCCGCTGCCGCTCCAGCCCAGAGCGGGGCCGGCGCCCCGCTCAGGCGCAGTCGCGGCAGTACATCCTCTTCTTGTCTGCCAGCTGGCTCCGAAGCTTGACGAGGTGGCAATTCCTGCAGGTGAACTCTCTCGCCGGGTCCGGAGGGACCACCTTGACGGCGAGCGTCTCGACGGGCTCCTCCCTGCCGATGGCGAGCATAGTCTCGTCCTCTTCCTCCTCCTCGGGAGCCGGACGCTCCTCGGGCTTCTTGGTGAGGATCTCCTCGAGACTCGCGTCACCCGACTCCCCCTCTTCGAGGTCGACGGGGCCACCTTCGGCCTCCTCTTCCTCTTCAGGTTCGGCGACGTACTCCTCTTCTTCTTCCTCTTCCTCGTGTCTCACCTTGGGCGTCAACACACACTCCTGTTGTCCTCTAGGGCCCGCGACAGCCGGTGGATTCTACGCCTGCAAGCCGCGGACGATACCCGTTCGCGCCACACGGAAAACACACGTGGGGTCGGGATTGTTCCGGACGTCACAGAAAAGCGACAAATAGAAGGACCCAAGAGACCGTTGGGGCCGCAAGCCGCAGGGCCTGCGTTTTCCTCGGGCCTCTTGGGTCCGTGCTCGCCTCCGTCTCCGGCGGCCAGCCCACTAACAGTAGGGCCGGCGCCGGCACGTGTCAATCGGTGCCACGAAATGGAACGCCAGTTCCGTCGGTGGATCCTTTGGAGTGTCGGTGACCGGACGTATCATGCGGCCGATGCCGTTGCTCCGCGCGGACCCGTGGGATCCCGACTTCGGGATGGGGTTCCAAGCGCCGGTGGACGAAGCGTCGGCGCCCCGCGCAGACCCGTTCGTCGAATCGCCTGACTGGTCCACTCCCCTCTCCCCCAGCGATGTGCCCGAACCGGGCGAGCTCTGGTTCGTGGACGGCGTGCGAAGGGTCGACCTTCGCGTCCTCGCGGACGAGGGTGAACGCCGCGTTCCTGGTCTTTTCGGCTCGTTCGCGGTTGGCTCGGTTCGCTCGAACGGGCGCGCCACGTTCGAGGAGCACAGGATCTGCAGGGCGATCGTTTTGGGTGGCGGCGTCGTGCCTGACGAAGTCCAGGCAAGGGCCGGCCGGGACGTGTTCTCGTTCTCTCCCGCGACCGAGCCCGGAACCGACCCGGACGCGCCGCTCCTTCGGCTCCAACACCTCATGCGAGAGGCGGAGAACGCCCTGGCGGCGCATCTGACGTTGGGCGGTGCTCCGCTCGTGGTGGTCGACGGCCCGCTCCGGCTCGGAGAGGAATCGGGTGGTCGGATCGTCGGGGTCATCAAGCGGTTCGTGAGGCGATACCTCGAACCGGAACAGGAAGCGCTGCTCGCGCGGCTGCAGGCGGGTCAGCGAACGCCGGTTTTTGCGCTTCAAGACCAGGCGGGCGCCACGCGAGGTTATTCGTGGTACGCGCGCCTCAGAAACATCGCCGGCCCGTGGCACGATCATGCGGGGATCGTTCGGTGCGAGGCCCGGGCCGGATTGGGCCTGGACGCCGTGGTGGGCATCGCCGACCTGTTGACGGTGACGCTCCCGCGATTCGCCGGCCGGGCCGCGGACCCGAGGACGCCGCAGAACCTCGCGCCGATCGCCGCGCTCGAGTCGTGGCTTCGCCACAGGATGGGTGATCGACGGATCGTCCGCCGCGCTCTCCTGACCTTGCTCGCAGACGAGGCGGCTTGAACCCATGGTGACCCGGTCAGATCGCTTCGAGCCTCCAGCTGACGTCAGCGAACAGGTCGGGATGGTCCTCGGCACGGAGGACGCCACGCCCCTTTCCTTCTGGGTCGGGGTGTCGCCCGACGCCTACCTCCAACTGGACGACCCGGTGATCGTCGATACCGACGTGCCCGGACGCGGCCCGTTGAGGATCGCGGGCATCGTTCAGGACGTGCGGGCTCGACACGAGGGCGCTTCGTTCGACACGGACGTGTTCTTGGTGGACCGCGGAGTGCTCCCGGTGGACACCGCGGTCGCGGCCCAGGTTGTCGCCACCCGGTTCGAGCCCGAGATCTTCATCCCGCCAATGCCGGGGCTGGCGGCGTTTCGGGCCAGAGGCAAGGATCGTGAGGAGGCCTTCTACTTCGACCAGGTCGAACGACGCGTTCCGGCAGGCCTTTCCCGGGACGGCGAGCCGATCTACCTCGACCTCGATTTCCTGGACGGCTCGCGCGGGGCGCACGTCAACATCTCGGGCATCTCCGGCGTGGCGACGAAGACGACATACGCGCTCTTCCTCCTCTACGCGCTCTTCCACTCCCCCGTTCTCGGCGGGTACCGGACGAACACCAAGGCCATCGTGTTCAACGTGAAGGGCGAGGACCTGATGTGGCTGGACAAGCCGAACGCACGACTGTCCGAGAGCGACCGGGTGGAATACGAGCGGCTCGGCCTCCCCGTGGGGCCGTTTGAGTCCGTGGGGCTGTGGGCGCCGCCCCGGGCCGCCAGCCCGGGAGGAGGCGTCCCCCAGGTCGAGGGCCGCGCCGAGGGCGTGACCTCGTATTACTGGACCGTTCGAGAGTTCATTCGCGAGAAGTACCTTCGGTTTCTCTTCGCTGAAGCCGAAGACGAGCGCTCCCAGATCGCCGATCTGGTGGCCCGCGTCGAGTCCTATCTGGACCGCGAGTGTGACGACGATCCCGAGAACGACGCCACGGTCGTGTTCGGAGGCTATCCGGTGACCGACTTCGCCCACCTGTGCGAGGTCATCAAAGAGAACGTCGAGGACGAACATTCACCGTGGCGCGGGCGCCTCTCCGACGCCACCGTCGCCGCCTTCGTCCGGCGGCTGGACGCAGGCAGGTTTCGAATGGGCCACCTCATCCTGGGGCGGGATGCCGAGGATTCGGCACGGCACCGCATCGATTGGGAGGCGAATCAGGTCACGGTGGTCGACATCCACAACCTGCACGACCGAGCCAAGCGGTTCGTCACGGGGGTGGTGATCAAGCGACTCTTCGAGCACAAGGAGCGCATGGGCAGACGCGAGCCGCTGGCGTTTCTCGTCCTCGACGAGCTGAACCGTTACGCCCCTCGCGAGGGGTGGAGTCCCATCAAGGAAGTTCTGCTCGACGTGGCGGAGCGAGGGCGATCGCTCGGCATGATCCTGGTCGGCGCGGAGCAGACGGCCAGTGAGGTGGAACGGCGGGTCATCGCGAACTCGGCGTACCGCGTGGTCGGCCGCCTGGACACCGCCGAGGCGCAACGCAGCGAGTACGGCTTCCTGCCGGCGGTCACCCGAGCGCGGGCGTCCATCCTCAAGCCGGGATCGATGATCCTCCAGCAGCCCCACATCCCCATCCCCATCCAAGTCCGTTTCCCGTTCCCGTCGTGGGCGACCAGGGCCGAAGAAGCGGCCGACGCGCAGGCGGGTGCGGGCGTGTTCGAACGTTTCGACAGCGACTGATCGAGCGGGCCGCGGCTACCAGTGGCCGCGACGAATCACCTGATCGATTGGCCGGCGTTTCGGCGATCTGATCGGCTTGAGGGGGCGGTCGGCCGGATATCCCAAGGAGATCAGCAGCGCGCAGCGGCGATCCGCGGGGTGGCCAAGGACCTTTCGAGCCAGATCCTGATCCCCCACCGCGCTGTGGCAGCTCCCGATGCCGAGGTCGGCCGCGGCGATCATCATGCTCATCGCGGCCTGGCCGAGATCGAACTCGTGAATGGCCTCCTCACGCGGGTCGTTCGCCTGAGGCGCGAGCACCGCGACCGTCGCTGCTGAGGACGCGATGTGTCCGCCGCTTCGCCACACCTTCGACAGCTCCTGCAGCCGGTTCCGGTCCGTGACCAGGATGAATTCCCACGGCTGCATGTTCATGGACGACGGTGAGCGCCACCCCGCTTCCAGGACGCGGTCGAGATGTTCCTGCGGGAGAGGCCGGCCGTCGTAGTGGCGAACGTTCCGTCGAGCCCGGATGGCGTCCCACGTCTCCATCGGAGCTCTACGTGGTCGCTTCGGTTTCGTCACGCACGAGCTCGGCTCTGGGACCGGTCCCGGGCAGCAGCCAGTAGACGGCCAGACCGGCGTAGATCGCCAGGCTCAAGAACGGCTCGATGAAGGCGATGACGGTTGCCGCTCCATAGACGACCGGGCCCGCCAGGTAGTTGCGGCTCGATTTCGCGATCGCCTCATCGCTGATCCCCGGGACGAGGAGACGGCGATTCGAAGCCGCGTATCGCCACACCAGGTTGAACATGACCGCGAGCGACGTCATCACGCCACCGTAGACGGCCGCGGCGACCGTCCGTCCCGTCGGGTCGCGAGCGAAGTCAGCGAGCATCGCGGTCGGCCAGGGGATGATGCAGATCGTCATGAGGAACAACACGTTCAGGATGAGAAACGCGTGCGTCGTCCGGGCGATGAGCCTGAACATGTGGTGGTGATTCACCCAGATGATTCCGATGGTCAGAAAGCTCACCACGAACGCGACGTAGCTCGGCCACTCTCTGGCGAGCGCCCGCGCCAGCGAGCGGCCGGCGACACGCGGGACGGCGACGTCCAGGATGAGCAGGGTGATGGCGATGGCCATGACACCGTCGGCGAAGGCCTCGAGCCGGCCGGTGTCGTCCGTGGTCGGAGCCCCCACCGCCATCGCGCGCGAGGATACTGAATTACAAGCGTGTGATTTTGTCGCACCCTCGGACTACACTCGGTGGGGTGCGGTTCCTCCACACTGCCGATTGGCACATCGGAAAGACCCTCCGCGGACGCTCCAGGCTCGATGAGTTCGAGGACGTCCTGTCGGAGGTGGTGGGCATCGCCATCACCGAGAGAGTCGACGCCGTGCTCGTCTCGGGCGACGTCTATGAGAACCGGATGCCTTCGCCCGAGGCCGACGGGCTCGTGTTCGACACGTTCGTCCGCCTGCATCAAGCACGCATTCCGGTCGTCGCGATTCCGGGCAACCACGATTCGGCGACACGCCTCCACGTCTTGGGGAAGCTCCTTTCCGCGGTCGGCGTGACCCTGGTTTCCAAAGTCCTTCCTCCCGCCGACGGGGGTGTGGTCGAGCTTCGCTCCCGCGATGGATCCGAGCACGCGCTCATCGCATGCGTTCCTTTCGTTCCCGAGCGACGGTTTGGCGACGCCGCCGCGCTATTCGACGCAACCGAGGCCTGGTACCAGAGCTATGCGGAAGGGATGGGCCGGCTGTTCAACGCCATGACGTCGGGGTTTGGCGAGGATGCGGTGAACCTCCTGATGGCCCACGTCTTTACGGACGGCGCCATTCCCGGCGGCGGCGAGCACCAGGTCACCATCGGCATCGAGTACGCCGTGTCTCCGGCCCGGCTTCCGGCGACCGCTTCCTACATCGCGCTCGGTCACGTGCACCGCCCCCAGGCGATCCGCGGCGCCCCCTCCCCCACCCGGTATGCGGGATCTCTCCTTCAGCTGGACTTCGGGGAGACGGAGCAAACGAAGTCAGTGGCCATCGTCGAGGCCCAGGCGGGCCGCCCGGCGCGGGTCGAGGAGACGCAGCTCTCCTCCGGGCGCCGTCTGATCGACGTCGAGGGAACGCTGGACGAGGTCTTGACCCGGGGCCGGCAGCTCGCCGACGCGTATCTTCGGGTCTTCGTTCATACGGAGGGGCCGGTCCCCGGGCTCAACGAACGGATCAGGGATGCCCTCCCCAACGCCGTGGACGTCCAGTTGCGGTACGAACGGACGGACGCGCAGGGGGGCGACGGTCCCCCGCTGTCGTCGCTCCAGCCGCGCGAGCAGTTCGTGTCCTATTACCGTCGGGAGCATGGCGTGGAGGACATCCCGCAAGACCTCATGGCGGCGTTCGATGAGGTCTTGGAGGAAGCTCACTCCGAGGGTTGATCACGAAGACTCAACTCGACAGATTCGCCAGCGTTCGCCCGACTCCTTGAAGGAACGCGTCCTCTCGACCGCCGAGCTGAACCGGGCGGTTCTCGCCAGACAGCTGTTGCTGGAACGATCAAAGATGCC
>DASVPT010000312.1:0-17672 GCA_036389535.1 Actinomycetota bacterium | reverse complement strand
GTGTTTCGAATCCGTGATGGGGAGAGAGGGCCTGCCACTCGACCGTCAGCAAACGGTGACGCTGAAGATCGCGAAAGGCGCCGTAGTCACAGAGAATGTCGAAGCGGTACGACGTTCGCTCGAACGCTCGTCCGGGCTTGTGCCGGCGGTTCGTCCGGTCGCCGACGTACGCCTTGAGGATGGCGGACCGCTCGTCGTCAGGCATCTGTCGGACGAGCCCCAAGAGCTCGTCGTCTGATCGGTCGGTTGCGGCGTACAGCGCTGCGGCGACGACTTTCAGCTCGCCTTCGGGGTCGAAATCGGTCAGCGCCACCCGCGCATCTCGGGTGGATGAAGCGTGGGACTCGACCCAACGGGACGCGACGGCGGCCGTGGCCTCTCGCGTTGCCGTGAAGTAATCCGTCCACGCGCCACCCCGATCCGGAACGTCCACACGAGAAAGAAAGGCCGGGATGACCTTCCGAAGCTCGGTGAGGATGAGGCCGGCATATTCGCGAACCTCATCCAATGGGTGGGCCCGCATGCGCAGCAGCAGCTGCTCGTAGGACTGAGCCGTGGCGAAGATCCCGACGTTGGACCGAGTCGCCGCGGGAAGCAGCCCCCGAAGCGTGTCGCAGGCCTTGGCCCGAATGGTCGAGCGATATACGAAATCCGAATCGGCCGGATCTTTTGGAAAGAGCCGTCGATAGAAGTCCTGCATGACAGGGAGCCAGTCCGCGTAGGTCTGGAATGCCCGATCCAGGACGTCTTGGTACCGCCGCTTCAGCTCAGGCGCCGCTTCCAGCTCGTTCGGAACGTGGTAACGCCACCGCCCTCCCGGCTGGTCGTCGTAGGGGACGTACCGCGTGGATTGCTCGAGGTAGGCGGCGAGGCGTCCTCGCTCGAGGACGCGCCCCAGGAGCTGCGACCCCTGCTCGACCGCGAGGTGCACCCCGCCGAGCTGAGCGACGGAGTCGTCGCCATATTCGAAGAACACCCGTTCGTAGAGAGCTTCGGCCCGTTCGACGCCGACGGTCGCGCCGCCGGTGGCCTCTGCCGGCATCTCGTCGGCGAACTCGTCCAGAAAGAGGCGACGAAGCGACTTCGCGGAGCGCGAGTACCGAGCGAAGAGTGCACCCTTCACCACCTCGGGAAGATTTACGAGCGCGAAGACGGGCCCATCGAGGTTGGTGAAATATGGCGCGAGCTTGGCTCGCTCGTCGGGAGTGAAGCCTTCCGCGGGTCGCGTCACGGCGACGGTGAGCCGCCGCTCGGCGGAGGTGAGCTCGGTGGCGGTGAGCCGCCGCTCGGAGGCGGTGAGCTCGGTGGCGGGTTCGATGAAGGCGGCGATGAGCTGGGTGGCGGGTTCGAGCTCGGCGATGGCGACGGGCTAGAGGTGGGAACCGTCGTGACGAACACGGTGTCGTCGCGGTTCACTTTTTCGCCCGGTTTTGGATCTTGGGTCGAGACCAAGCCAGGTGTTGAGCAGTCCGCGCTCTCCTGCGTTCCACTCTGGTCCATTTGAAGGCCGGCTCCCTTGAGCGTCTGCCGAGCTTCCGTTAGCGAGAGGCAGATCACCTTCGGAACGATGGCCGTCTGCGGTCCCTGCGAGACGTACAGCGTGATCGTGGCGCCCTGGCGAGCACGTGTCGGCTGATACTTGAATACAGCGCCCTCTGGTTGATTGGAGAAACCGCGGATCACCCTTCCGGGGACGAAGCCGTTGTTGCGCAACGTAAGTTGGGCGGAACTGAGTGGCTGCCCGATCACATCTGGTACCTCTTCCAGCGGGCTCGAAAGCAGGCTTCTGGCCAAGAAGAACAGCGCCAATCCCAGCGCGCCCAGGATCAGGAGCAACACGACCGCCGCGACCCAGCGGCGCGGCTTTCCGACTTCGGGAGTTGTTTCCGCTGGAAGGACCGTGGTCGCGCGCGTATCGCGCTCCACCACCTGAGTGGCTTCGACGGGAAGCAGAGGCGTGGCCTGCACCGTTTGGCCGCTCCGGAACCGCTCGAGGTCCTGCTGCAGCTCGGCGGCGGATTGATACCGGTTGACCGGGTTCTTGGCCAGGCACTTCATGACGATCGCGTCGAGCTGGGGTGAGACGTCGGCGTTCAGACGGCTCGGCGGAGTCGGGTCTTCCTTGACGTGCTTGTACGCGACCGTCACCGGGCTGTCCGCCGCGAACGGTGGGTGGGCGGTGAGCATCTCGTACAGAACGACGCCGACCGAATAGATGTCGGACCGAGCGTCCACCGACGCGCCCTGCGCCTGCTCGGGCGAGAAGTACGTCGCGGTTCCCAGGACGGTCGCGGTCTGGGTCAGGGAGTCGGACGAGACCGCCCGGGCGATGCCGAAGTCCATGACTTTCACGTCGCCTGTCGGTGTCAGCATGATGTTCCCGGGCTTCACATCGCGGTGGATGATCCCTTCGCGGTGGGCAAACCCGAGCGCCGCCGCCACCGCCTCGGCGATCTCGACCGCCCTCTCGGGCAGCAGCGGGGCGTCCTCCTTGATCACGTCGGCGAGGGTCTTGCCCTGCACGTACTCCATGACGATGAAGTGCGTGCCGTCATCCGAGCCGGTGTCGAACACGCTGACGACGTTCGGGTGATTGAGCGCTGCGGCCGATTGCGCCTCGCGCCGAAACCTCGCCACGAACGATTCGTCGTCGACGAACTGGTTCCCCAGGATCTTCACGGCGACCTGGCGCCCCAAGACTCGGTCGGTGCCCAGATAGACCTCAGCCATGCCACCGTGGCCGAGCATCGAGGTGAGCTCGTACCGGTCGCCCAGAACCTTTGTCTCAGCCATGCCTCACACCGTTCGTCGGGCGCGGATGCACGTCAGTGACCCTTGCCGCCCTTGCCGTGGCCCTTCCCCTTGCCACCGTGCTCCTTGCCGCCTCCGCCGCCACCACCACCACCGCCGCCGCCCGAGGGCGCAGTCGTCGTGGTCGGCGCCTTCGCCACGACCAACGTGACGATCTGGCGGACCGGTACCAGTGTCCCTGGCTTCGGTTTCGTATCAAGCACCACCCCAGGTGTTTCTCCTGAGACGATCCGGTACGTGACCTTGTAACCCAGGCCGACCGATTTCACCCTTCGAATCGCGATGCCCCGAGGCAGTCCGACCACTCGGGGCACCCGGACGCCGGCAGGGCTCGGCGACACGCTGGGCGACGGCGTCCTTACGCTGACCGGGACCGGTGACCCGGTTCCTCCAAAGATCACCCCGAGCGCGATCGTCAAGACCGCGACCCCGAGGAGCGTCAGGACCAGCCATGGTGGAGGGCCGGATCGTTCTTCAGGAGCCGCCCCCTCGCCCCCCGCGGCTTCGAATTGCTCCGTCACCGCCCTGGTCGCTGGAGCCGCAGCCACGGCGGCGATCGGCGCGGTCCCCGCGGAAGCTGCCGCCGGTGCACCCTTCGATCCATCGCCAACCAACGGCAGAAACGGCGCCGTTCCGACCTCGAGCGACCGGAGCATCGCGGCGAACGCGGCGGCAGAGGACGGCCGCTCCTCTGGTTTCTTGGCGAGCGCGCGGTCACACGCCGTCGCGATGTGCTCGGGAACGTTCGGATTGCGCTCGCGAACCGGCACCGGCGTTTCGTTCAGGTGTCGCGCGGCGACGGCGACGGGCTGCCCGCCGGAGAACGGTGGTCTGCCTGTGAGCATCTCGTACAGGACGACTCCCAGTGAGTAAACGTCCGAGGCGCTGGTGACCTTCTTGCCGGCCGCCTGCTCCGGCGAGATGTACGAGGCCGTCCCGAGGGTGGTGCCCGTGACGGTGATGGGAGTGGCCCACGCCGCCGCGGCGATTCCGAAGTCCATGACCTCCACGCCGCCGTGGGGAGTCAGCATGATGTTCGCCGGCTTCACATCCCGATGGACGACCCCTGCGTCGTGCGCCTCCTGAAGGGCGTCCGCCACCTTCTCGGCGACGTGCACCGATTCATCGATCTCCATCGGTCCTTTGTGCAGCCGGTCCGCCAGCGTCTCGCCCCGAAGCAGCTCCATGACGATGAACTGCCGGCCCTCGTCCTCTCCGTAGTCGAAGACGCGAGCGACGTTGGGATGGGAGAGGCCGGCCGCAGCCCTGGCCTCACGTCGGAACCGCTCGACGAACCGCTCGTCGGAGGAGAAGCCGTCTGAGAGGACCTTCACGGCGACCGAACGATGGAGCACCGTGTCTTCGGCCTCCCACACGGTGCCCATCCCTCCGGACGCGATCCGCCGGATCAGGCGATACCGCCGGCCCAGCATCAGGTCCGTGTCGATCCCGGCCACCTTATGCGCCCCTCAGCCAGGTTTCGATCAGGGCCTTCGCGATGGGAGCCGCCAGGACGCCACCCGTGGCGTCGCTGCCGAGGCTCCCTCCGTTCAGGACGACCACCGCCACCACGATCTGCGGCGAAGTGGCGGGTGCGAACGAGACGAACCACGCATGCGGATCCCCATTCGGGGTCTGCGCCGTCCCCGTCTTGCCGGCGACCTCGACGCCCGGAATCTGGGCCGCCGTCCCCGTTCCGGACTTCACCACGTTGATCATCATTCCGGTGAGCTCCGCGGCGGTTCGAGCCGAGATCGGATTGCCGAACTCCTGAGGCGTCAGCGTTTTTAAGATCTTTCCGGACGGGTCGCGGATCTCCTGAACCAGGCGGGGACGCATCTCGATTCCGCCGTTCGCGATCGCCGACGCGACCAACGCCATCTGGAGCGGATTGGCGGCGACGCTCTGCTGGCCGATCGCGGATGTGGCCAGTGTCGGAAGTGCGTCCTTGAACTGGCGGGCCGGGGGGATCTGTCCCTCTGCCCATGGGATGTCGAACGGCACGTTCTGGTCGAATCCGAATCGCCGGGCCTGACCGACCAGCTTCTCGGCGCCGAGCTTCAACCCCACTTCAGCCCACACCACGTTGCACGACACCTGAAGGGCTTCGGCCAGCGTGATCTGCGACGCGCCGCCGAGGCAATGCTCGTTGCCGAAGTTGTGAAGGTTGTGGGTGGTCTGGGGAAGGTCGAGCTCCGGGGGATTCGGGAACAGCGTGTCCGGCCGCATCCCGTTCTCCAGCGCGGCCGCGGCGGTGACGAGCTTGAAAGTCGACCCCGGGGGAAACAGCTCCTGTCCCGCTCGGGAGAGAAGCGGCTTCGTCGGATCTGCGTTGAGGGACTTCCACGCCCGTTGCTCGGTCTTCAGGCTGTGGGACGCGAGCAACGAGGGGTCGTACGACGGATTGGCCGCCATCGCCAGGACGTCTCCCGTCTTGGGGTCGAGCGCCACGACGGCGCCCTGCAGCGAACCGAGCTTCTCTTGCGCCAGCTTCTGGAGCTCCGCATCGATGGTCGTGACCACCGTGGCCCCGCGCTTGTCGCGGCCGAGGATCTCGTCGACCAGGTTCTGTGGGAGGAGTTCGGCGGCTCGGCCGGAGAGGTAGTCGTTTTGCGAGGACTCCAGGCCACTTCGGCCGTACAGGACCGAGTAGTACCCGGTGATCTGGCCGTACAGCGGTCCTTCGGGGTACACGCGCCGATACTTCAGCTTGCCCTTCGTCGGTTCGCTCTCGGCCAGCGCCGTCTTTCCATCTCGAGCGAGGAGCTCGCCGCGGTCCACGTTGTACTCCTGAAGAAGAAGCCGCCGGTTCGCGGGGTTGTTGGCCAAGCCCTTTGCCCCGAAGACCTGGATGTAGTTCACCTGGGCGAACAACACGACGAACAGGATCACGAACGCCATGGCGAGCCAGCGAATCTGCCGGTTCATGAGCCGCCCTCGTTGAGGGGCGTGATGATCGTGGGGTCGTTGCTTCCCTCTTTCGGCGGCGCGATCTGCCGGGCCCGCTCCTCTCGTCTTCGTCGAAGCCACTGCGGCCCCAGGGGTCTGGGCGTCCCCGGCGCCGAGATTCGAACCAGCAGCGCGAGCAAGACGAAGTTCGCGATCAGGCTCGAGCCGCCGTAGGAGACGAACGGCAAGGTGATCCCCGTCAGCGGGATCACCCGGATCACCCCGCCGACGATGATGAACGTCTGAAGCGCCAGCACGCTGGTGAGCCCGACGCCGAGGAGCTTGCTGAACGCGTCCTCACGAATGAGGGCCGCCTTGAAGCCCCGCCCCATCATGACCACGTAGAGCAACAGCAGAGCCGTGGTGCCAAAGAGCCCGAGCTCCTCGCCAATCGCGGCGAAGACGAAGTCCGTGGAAGCGAACGGAATGAGGTTGGGGTATCCCTGCCCGAGTCCCGTGCCCCCGATGCCGCCGGTCGCCATGGCGAAGGAGGCCTGAGCCAGCTGCCCATATCCGAACTTCTGCACGTTGTTCGGCTGGAGAGCGTGAAGCCAGATGTCCACCCGGGCCTGGACGTGCGAGAACACCAGGTAGCCGATCCATGCCCCGATGGCGAAGAGGATCAGGCCCAGGATGAGATAGGCGCCGCGCCCCGTCGCGGTCCACAGCATGATCACGAAGATCCCGAAGAAGAGCAGCGAAGATCCGAGGTCCCGTTCCATGAACAACACGGCCAGCGACAGGAGCCACGCCACCAACAGCGGACCCATGTAACGCGGTTCGGGGAGCCGGATCGGTCCGATTCGGCGAGTAGCGACGGCGAGCAATTCCTTCCTCGCCCCGAGATACGAGGCGAGAAACACAACGATCATGACCTTTCCGATCTCGGCCGGCTGGAAGCTGAGCGGGCCCAACCGAACCCAGAGCCTGGCCCCGTTGATGGTCTGGCCGATTCCCGGAACAACCGGCAACAGCAGGAACACCACGCCGAGCAGGCCGATCGTGTAGGTGTAGGCATCCAGCGATCGGTGGTCCCGTATGAGAAGCAGCGTGCCCGCGAACAACCCGAGCCCCACCATGAGCCATCCGAATTGGGCGGCGGCGAGCTTGGGATCCAGGCGGAAGATGACGGCGTATCCGATTCCGGCGAGCACGGCGACCGTGGGAAGCAGGATCGGATCGGCGCCGGGCGCCAGCCGAACCACCAGAAGGTGGGCCAGGAGATACACGCCCGCGAGGACCCCCACGAACACCGCGATGCCGGGCGGGGTGGCGCCCGTCTTCCCCACCGCGGCGAGGAGATACGCGGCGACCGAAAGCAGCACCGCAACCAGCGTGAGAGCGAGTTGGGTACCGCCCCGAGCTCGATATTGAACGGACGCCTGCATCAGGGGCTCTGCTTCTTCGATGGCTTCTTGGGCCGGGTGCTCTCGGCGACGTCCTGGCGAATTTGCGTGACGATGCTCTGCGCCTGCTCCCGGCTTCCCGCGTTGATGCCGTCGGGGAGGTTTCGCCAGACCCGAAGCTGCTCGGCGGCGGTGGCCGAGATGTCCGTCGTCTGCACCACGTGGGAAAGGTCCATCCCCAGCACCTTGCTGGGGATCCCGTTGTAGATCGCGACGCGCCCTGCCGCCACGCCGACATACCACTGGCGATCCAGATAGGTCCGAGTGCCGACCAGCGCCCCGACGATCAGGACGACGATGACGCCGAGCCAGGCTATGAGGCGGACCCATCGGCGCCGTCGCGGACCTTCAGGCTCCGCGACATCGGAAGCAACGGGCGTGAGCCGGGTGTCATCCCGCCGAACACCGGACCCGTCGCGGACTTGCTCCGCAGCAGGGCTCGCGGCGCGCCGGGTCTGGGCGGGCGGGGCCCCGGCCGCACCCTCATCGCCTTCCATGAAATCGAGGACCACCACGGTGATGTTGTCCTCGCCGCCCGCGTCGTTCGCTTCGTCGACCAGACGGTCGGCGGCGTCCTGCGGATCCGATTCCCCCTTCAGGATCTGTTCGATCGTGTCGGTTCGAACCATGCTGGTGAGCCCGTCAGTGCATAGCAGCAACCGATCCCCCGGGAGAACCGGATCGACGGTCATCGTGTCCGGTTCGACGTCCTGCTCCGAGCCCAGCGCTCGGGTCAGGATGCTGCGTTGCGGATGTCGTTCGGCCTCCTCCGGCTTGAGCTTCCCTTCCATGACCATCCGCTGGACCAGCGAGTGATCCTCGGTGAGCTGCTTGAGCGACCCATCGCGAAGGAGGTACGCCCGAGAGTCACCGATGTGAGCGATGTGCACCTTGTCTTCGTCGGCGTACAGCGCGGTCAGGGTCGTCCCCATGCCGCGAAGCTCTCGGTCCGCGAGTCCACGCTCGATGACCCGCCGGTTCGCTTCCTTGATCTCTTCGATCAGCGCTCCGGGGCTCGTCTGATCGCCGCGGAGGACCGAATGCAGCGTCTCCAGCGCGAGCGACGAAGCAACGGCCCCGCCGCGATGTCCCCCCATCCCATCGGCCACCGCAAACAGCGGCTCCTCGGCGAGGTAGCTGTCCTCGTTGCGCTCCCTGGCTCTGCCGATGTCCGAGGCGACGCCGATTCGCGTCCTCATCGCCGGAACTCCAGCGTGGTCTTGCCAATGCGGATGCGATCTCCCGCCCGGACTTCGACCGGGCTCGTCACCCGCCGCTGGTTCATGTACGTGCCGTTGGTGGATCCCAGGTCTTCCACGTACCACTCGCTGTCGCGGTTGAAGATTCGCGCGTGGAAGCTGGAGGCGTAGGTGTCTGAAAGCTTGATCTGGCAGGCGTCGGCCCGCCCGACCTGGAGATTCCCCTGCAGCGGAACCGAGGCAACCCGGTTCCCCTGCTCGCCGATCACCACGACGGTTTTCGGCGCCTTCTTTCGATCGCGTTGCGGCCGCTGCTGCGTCTGCTTGGGCGGCCGCGGTTCGTTGCCGCGCCACGACTGGGTCCCCCGTAGATCGACCACAACGGTGCGAACCGCGCGGTAGATGAAGAAATACAGAAGCGCCAGAAAGACGACCTTGAGGACGGTGAGTACGAATGGCGGCACGGGCTACCGGCTCCGAAACTCCAGGACGGTTTTGCCGATCGTGATTCGGTCGCCCTCTTGCAGCGTCCGTTCGCCAACAGTCGCCTCGTTGACCATGGTTCCATTGGTCGATCCGAGGTCAGCAACGACGTACTCGCCGTCACGTGACCTCACCTCCGCGTGCCGGCGGCTCACGCCAGGGTCCGCCAGCACGATGTCGGACTCGCCGAGCCGTCCGATGATCACGCGGTCCTTGGCCAGCGGGAACGTCCTCGCCGCCTTGCCATTTTGAATGAGGATCAGTCGGGGATCGCCGCTTCGCTGCGGCGCGACGCTGAGCCGCGGCGCCTGAGCAGTCCCGGTGGAGACCTGACCCTCCACCAGCGCCGCCTCGCAGGTGAAGTCGCCCTGTTTCAGCGAATCGTCGGTCTCGAAGATGACTTCCGCGGGCCCCACCAGTGACCAACTCCGCTGCTGGGCGCCGTCGCGGACCACCTGTTCGAGCTCGTGCCGGAGCGATCGCTCGGCTTGCTGGAAGCGCTGGCGATCCTCTTCGGAGAGCCGGAAGACGAACCGGTTTGGCACCCAGACCTCGTCGACACCGACGGTCTTGCTGGTCTCCATGTCCTTGAGGATGCGCGTGGCGAGCTCGACCGGCTGAAGACCGGTCCGGAAGGCCTTGGTGAAGACGCCTTCAATGGCCCGCTCTAGTCGGCGTTCGAATTCGGTGAGGATGCCCACGGCTGTCGTCCCAACAGGTTCGTTTCGGGCGCGGACGGGATTATATCGGTGCTGCTTGCTTCACTCCGCCGGAGTTGTGCAGATGACGCGCTGTTACCATCGCGTTGCCCCTCGGGCGAGTGGCGGAACATGGCAGACGCGCAGGATTCAGGTTCCTGTGGCCGCTAAGGCCGTGGGGGTTCAAATCCCCCCTCGCCCACCCACCGCCACCCGAACGATAAGGAACCGCTCTGTGGAAGACGTCGTCGAAATGGTCACCGGCGGACACGTCACCGAGGTCAAGATCGTTCTCACCTCGATCGTCACGGCCCTTGCGGCGTATCAAGTCCTGTTGATGACGGTGGGATGGGGGAAGATCCGGCTGCCCTTCCTCAGCCCCAAAGCCGCGTCCTTCACCCACCGGAGCGCCGGCGACACCGTCGCCGCCATCACGCTCATCGTCGCCGGCATGTGCTACGGGTACTTCGGGATCGAACATGGCATCGAGCATGCCCGTCGCGGAGAGGAAGGACGAGTCCTCCTCCACGTGATCGTCGGCTTCGCACTGTTGGGAGCGCTGACCTTCAAGATCGCCGTCGTCCGGTGGATCCGGCCGCTTCAACGCTTTCTTCCCGTCATCGGAAGTGCGGTGTTCACTCTGTTCGTGGCGATGTGGGTCAGTTCGGCGGCGGCGTACCTTTGATGAGACATGAGTGAATCGCCGAAGGACCGAAGGGCTCGCGCCAAACGGTCCTATGTTCGACAGGTGATCGCGTCGGTGGTCGCAGCCGTCCTCATCGTCGTTCTCACCACGGCGCTGGTCTCGACGAGATTCCCCCTGAACCGGCTCCCGCCCGAACAGGAAAGCGGCCGGCACGGCGGATCCGGTCAAAGCGGCCATGGAAGCGGCGGGTCCGGCGGATAGCGGATGCACCGGAACGAAGTCCTCTTGCGGATGGCCTACGAGGCACAGGCCCGGGGTGACCTCGATGCGTACCTGGCTCTGCTGAGCGACGACTTCGTCCTTCACGTTCCCGGCCGGTCCCAGATCGCCGGCGAGTACAGGGGAAAGGAGGCGGTCCGGCGGCATTTCCGAGAGATCGCGGATCTGTCCGACGGCACGTTTCGCACGGAGGTTCACGATGTGACCGTGAGCGACGACCACGTCTTGGCTTTGGTGAACGCACGCGCCATTCGGGATGGAGAGATCGTCGAGCTACCGCGCGTCCACGTGTGGCACGTCAACGGATCGAAGCTCTCAGAGCTCTGGATCCACCCGGCCGATCAGTACGTCTTCGACGAGTACTGGGGCACCTAGGGTCCGGGCTTCGGCGGGGGACGGTCCGCGCTCTCCTCCTGCGGATCCACCAGCCCCGAGGAAGGATCCACTCCGCGCGCTTGGCGGACCTCTGGCTCGCTGTACGGCTTCTCTTCTCGTTCCTCGGTGGGGGTGTCGGGGTGTGGCCGGGACTCGGCGTTCGCGTACGGCTTTCCC
The DNA here is from genome assembly GCA_036389535.1 of Actinomycetota bacterium. GTDB lineage: Bacteria > Actinomycetota > UBA4738 > UBA4738 > UBA4738 > JALYGK01. The sequence goes on along the minus strand of DASVPT010000312.1, from coordinate 6,649 downwards.
TCTCGTTCGGCGATGAGCCGGCCGAGCTCGTTCGCTTCTTCGTGCGTCAGCCCCGAGTCGAACTTCTTCTTCTCCAGCTCTTCAAGGCGCGCTTCGTCCATCTCGCCACCTCCTCTCGTTTTTACATTCCCTCGCGCGGCCCCGTGCAGTCCCGCTCAGCGACAGACCTGTTGGAGGAAGGGATAGGGGTTGACGGCGCCACGGTTGCCGGGGTGCCATTCGAAATGGTCGTGCGGCGGACCCCCCAGCGCGTCGCCGGTGTTTCCGACATAGCCGATGACCGTTCCCGCCCTCACTTCGCCCAACCGCTCGTACGCGGACAGGTGCGCGTTGTACACGTATCCCTGAGCACCCAGCACTTTCACGGCCAGGCCACCGAGCCTGTTGGGCGTGGCCATGGCGCGTCCCTCGAAAGGAGCGACGATCGGGCTTCCCAGCGGAGCGAACATGTCGTTCCCCTGATGGGGGTGATAGCCGCCGGCGAACCGCGGCGCCCCAAAGTCGTTCGAGTAGTAGCCGCGCGCCTGCACCGGGCAAAGCCTGAACGGCCCGTTGCGATTCACTACCTTGACGCGTCGAACCTCGATCACCTTCCGCTGGGTGCGGGGGATGTTCTTGTTTTCGCCGTTGTCGGCCGGGATGGTGAGCCTGGCGCCGAGGCGCTTGGAGGCCAACTCGTCGAAGGTCGGTTGATGGGCGCCGGGGAATTGGCCGCACGCCGAGCCGATGAGCACGGCGGGCATCAGCATCCAAAGCATCGCCCTCCGGGCGAGTTTTTTTGGCGCAGTTCGGCTGGCCCGCATACCGATTGCCTCCACGACTGATTTCAGGGTTCCCGCCGGAGACCGGCGGAAACGAAAACTCCCTGGTCAGAGCGGTAATCTGCCTTCGCCTGAGTCAGGTGCTTCTATTTTCCCGTACAGAGGCGAATTGGGCCGGTGAGGCCCTGAGGTTTCTCCCGACACGGAAAGGGAATTGAAGTGGCGTATTCGTCGCGGGCTAGTTACTATTGACTAACAACGCAGCTCGGAAGGAAGGCCAAGGTAGCCGAACCATGATCCGGCGAGTCATTCTCATCGTGGGTGCCGTCGCGCTGGTGGTTCTGGGCGCGTCGTCGGCTCTCGCCACCGCCAAGGCCACGCTCAGTCCCGGGCAAACGTTCAAGTGGAAAGTCGCGGGATTCAAGACTCCCACGGCCACACCTGCCGCATGTCCGCCCAGCGTCGACAGCAGAGACGTTCTGTGCAGTCACGTCATCATCGGTGTTGCTCCTGTCGACTGGAGCAAGAACACCGGCGCTCTCAAGATCGCCATCTCGTTCAGCTCATCGAACGACTTCAACCTCTACGTGTTCAAGGCGTCGGATCTGGTTCGTAGCTCGGAGGGTTCGAACGGCGGAAGCGAGTCGGTGACCATTCCCAACCCCACGGGGACCTATGAGATCCGCGTCGTGCCGGTGCAGATCGCCACGTCGCTGTTGCAGGGAGGCGCTGGGTACAGCGGAATGGCGGGGTTCCTCGCGCAGCCCAAACCCGTCACGGTGAAGCAGCCGTCGGGAGCACCGAATCTCGGGCTGCCAATCGGCACGTCTCCCACGCAGCCTCGATCGCCCGCACCCCGCTACCAGATTCCTTCCACCGGCGGCTATGCTGGATACCCCGCGTACGGCGGGTCTTACTCGCCGGGCGGACTGTTCCAGGGACCAAGCTATAGCGGCGGTGGTGGCGGGACGGTGTCCGGCTCCAAGGGCTCCTCGCCAGGCCAGCTGTACTACCAGAGCGCGTACGGCGGCCCGGTGACTCGCGGCGTTCCACAACGCGTTGCTGAGAGCACGCGCGACGTCGCTGTCGGATCCACCGTTGCCAGAGCTCCCAAAGCGCTGTGGCTCCTACTCCCCTTGGCGCTCCTGCTTCTCGGCGGGGTTGCCTACCTCGTCGTCGAACCGGAAGGTCGAGCCGAGGCGATCGCCGAAACGGACGGCGAATGGGCAGAGATACCTTCGCGGGTAGCGCTGGGAGGGATGTTCATCAAGTCGATCGCCGGCCTCGCTCGGGCCACGGTGATCGCCCGGCGGTGGATCGCCGACCGGTTCAGCTCCTCCGACTAACTCAGCCCTCCACCTATCCTCTGGCGGTCGTCCCCGCCGATCCGTAAGCTCGATGGCTAACGTGTATCAGCGCGCCCCATGTTCGTAACCGAAAGCCGCTCTGCCCGCAGACGGGAGGTCGTGCGGTGAGACGAAGAAAATCACAGAAGCTTCGGGCGCGGCCGAACGCGCAAACCGGTTCGCCGGCGAGTGCTCCGCCCGGCGCCGCGGCGCCGGGGAGGGTTCAGGCCAGGACGACGGGGAAGAGGCCGAGGCCCGCCAGAAAGCCCAAGGGTCCGGCTCGCCAGACCAGGTGGATGCGTCTTCTCGGGCTCGCCTTCGCCACCGGCGGAGGAGTGGTCATCGGCTTGGGGTGGTTCGGCGCCGCCGCCAAAGATTGCGTCCCATGCCAGCTTCCCTACCTGCTCTCGGGCGGAGCGGCGGGACTCGCCTTGATCATCTTCGGAGTGGCGTTGCTTCTCCTTGCCCAGATCCGAACGGAGAGCAGGCGGCTGGGGGACCGGATCGAACACGCGCTCGGCGTTCGTCGAGATACATCCCCTCGAGCGGCCGAAGGTTCGCGGCAGGAGCCACTCCCGCCGACGCCCGCGGCCGGCCGCGCCGAACCCGAGCTCCAAAGCGCTCCGGCGCCGTCCCGGCCAACGGCTGATCCACTTCGAGCCGTGCCGGTCGACGTTCCGCCGGACGTCTCCGAGCCGACGGCGACCCGGCCGAGTGCGCCCGAGGCTGCCACCATCGCCGCGTCCACCATGGCCGGCGGCGTCGTCGATGCTGACGCCGACTTCGAGGCGGCGGTGGAGCCTCCTGATCAGGACGAAACCGCTCCGGCGCCCGCGTCCGAAGTCGTCTCGCAAGAGGTCACTCCGATGGCGCCCGAGCCCGAGCTGACAGCTGGAGATGGTCCAGCCGAATCCTCCGAGACGGGACGTGTGGACCCCATCGTTGCGGCAGACGGTGGGGCGGGGGAACCGCAGCTCGTTCGAGCCGAACGAGCGAGCACGGAACGACGGCGCGGGTTCTTTCGGAGGAGGCGCCCGCCAGGGTGACGTTGTCGGACCGGGTGTTGACCGTCCTCGTCCTCCTCAGCCTGGGAATCGCGGTCGCCACAGCCGCTGTCGTGGCGGTCCGCGCCATCCGCGAGACTCGAAGTCCTTCGTCTCTTCCGCCCGACAAGCGGATCGAGGCAGAGCTTGGCGCCCAGGCCAAGGCCATCAAGCGACTCGAAGCGGCCGTGCGGCAACTTTCCGCGACGGACCGGCAGCTCCATCAGCTCAGTCAGGAGTCGATTCGTCATGTCGGCGTGGTTCGATTCGACGCGTTCGAGGACATGGGAGGCCGCCTGTCGTTCTCGGCGGCGCTGTTGGACGCGGGTGGAGACGGGGTCGTCATCACGTCCATCAATGGGCGCCAGGAGAGCCGGTGCTACGCGAAGCCGGTCACGAAAGGCGGAAGCGTTCACAACCTTTCCGACGAGGAACAGCAGGCGATTCGTGAAGCCCTCGGGTCCGGGCGCCAGGTCGCCCAGGCCCGGTAGGGCGGCGGAGACACCTGGGCCGTGCTGGACCTACGAGCGATTCGGGCGAACCCCGAGCCCTTCCGCGCGGCGCTTCGCCGGCGGGGGGCCGAGGAGGATCTCGACCGGGTCCTGACACTCGATGAGAAATGGCGGGCCCTTACCGCCCACGTCGAGCGGCTCCGAGCCGAACAGAACGAGGGGTCTCGGCGAGTGGGAGCGGCCGATCCGAGTGAACGGCAGGGGCTGATCCAGCGCCTGCGCGAAGTGTCCGACGAGCTGAAGAAGACGGAGCCGGAGCTCGCTCAGCTCCAGGAAGAGGTGGAGCGCGTGGCGATCGCCATTCCGAACATTCCGGATGACACCGCCCCCGACGGCCAATCCGACGAGGACAACGTCGAGGTCAAACGGGTCGGCGAGCCGCGACGCTTCGATTTCGAGCCGAAGGACCACGTCGCGCTCGGTGAGTCGCTGGGAATGTTCGATATGGAGCGCGGCGCTCGGACGTCTGGGGCGAGGTTCGCGTATCTCCTCGGGCCGGCCGCCAGGCTCCAATTCGCGTTGGTGCAGTACGGCCTGGCCTTCGCCGAAGAACGGAGCCTCACTCCGGTGATTCCACCGGTGTTGGTTCGCGAAGAGGCGATGTTCGGCACGGGATTCCTGCCGACCGACGAAGCACAGATCTATGTCACGCGCGACGACAACCTCTATCTGGTTGGCACGTCGGAGGTGTCGCTGGCTGCGCTTCACGCGGGAGAGATCCTCGACGCTGAATCGCTGCCCCGGCGATATGTGGGGTACTCGACGTGCTTCCGGCGGGAGGCGGGGAGCTACGGGAAAGACACGCGCGGGCTGTTTCGGGTTCATCAGTTCGACAAGCTCGAGATGTTCAGCTTCGTGAGCCCGGACGATTCCCGCGACGAGCACGAACGGCTTCTCTCATGGGAAGAGGAGTTCTACGGCTCCCTGGAGATTCCCTATCGCGTGGTCAACGTATGCACCGGCGAGCTCGGCGCCTCGGCGGCGAAGAAGTACGACATCGAGGCGTGGCTGCCGGGCCAGGGGCGGTACCGCGAGATCACATCGACATCGAACACCACTGACTACCAGGCCCGGCGGTTGGAGTGCCGGGTGAGGTTCCCCGACGGGAATCGCCCCGTCCACACGCTGAATGGAACGCTGTCGGCCATCGGCCGAACGCTCATCGCGCTGCTCGAAAACGGCCAGCAGGCCGATGGTTCGGTCCAGCTGCCGGAGGTTCTGCGGAAGTACTTGCCGGAGCGCGACTGGGTCCTTCGTCCAAACGAGGCCGAATAGCAAGAAGGAGGGCCGCCGGAGCGACCCTCCTTCTCCGCGGGCAGTTCTTTGGCGTTAGGCCGCCGTCGCCGTGGTGCCGGTCCCCTTGTCGTCGAACGGCGTGGCCGCGTCCGCCTGCTCGGTGTTTTCTCCATCAAACCGGAACAAGGTGCCGTTGCCGGCGACGTACGTCGAGACACCGGTGATCGAGTACAGCCCTGCACCCGGCTTGATTCCGAGCGCGCTCTCGGAAACAGAGACCGTGATGGTGCACCGGGTCGTTGGGGACACCGCGGGCACGCCCGGTCCTGACAGACACGTCCCGCCGAGGGTGCCCTCCGTGACCGGAGAAAACTCCACGGTGGTCGACAACAGGTTGATGCCCTCGACGGTGCCGCCTTCGGCCTGTTGCTGCGGCGTATCGCTGGGGTTATCCCGGTAGCCGACGTAGAAGTTGTGTGGACCGTCGTCACCGCTCGCCCAGAACTCGGCGGCCCAGATCCCACCGGTCCCGCCGATGGTGCTGCACGTCGCGGCGTCGGCCGCCGTCGGCGGCCCGTTCAGCGTCAGGCTGACGGTGATGAGTCCATTCGCTTGCTTCTCGCTCACTCCCAGAACGTCCATGCCCGGGCAGCTCGCGGCAGGAAGACCTTCGGCGTCGAAGACGTCGCCCGCACGATCGGTGACGGCGTGGTTGGTGATCGGCCAGCTGCTGGTGAGCGAGATGTTCTGGTTCTTGAAGACGCTGCTCCCCGAGAGCTGACGGGTGAACTTCGGCCTGGCGATTCCAAGGCCGTTGTTGTCGTCGGCCCAGATGACGTGAGCGGCGCCGAGGTGGTCGACGTCCACGCTGAAGAAGTCGAGGAGGCTTCTGTTCCCGCCTTCCAAATCACAGTTCAAACCGGCCGTGCAGATCTGCCCCCGGTGCATCGGATGGTCGGTGATCTGGGGCGTGGTGAAGTTCGATCCGGGGTTGAGGGCGTTGTTCGACGCCGCGAACATGACGTTCCACGCGGAGGGGTTCGCCTGCCCGCCGCATGTGGCAAAGGCATCGTTCGGGTCACACGGATTTCCGTTCGCGTCGACCTCCGCGATGTTCGAGTTGAGGCCCGTGTTGGCCTGGTAATAGACGACGTCGATCAGCCCGGCGTCGCCGGCGACACTCCACGGCATGATCGCGCTCTTCCCTCGAGACGGCGTGATGTTGATGGGTGGTGCCCACACCGTGCCGCCGTTGGTGGAATACGAGTAGTAGACGTCCTGTTCACCCAACAGTCCTGCCGCGTTCTCGCCCGGACCTTGCGTCTGAGACCAGACGAAGTACAGGTTGCCGGCTCGGTCGACGGAAAGCTGAGGGAAGAGGTTCACCGGGTTGTGGTTGCCGAGGTGCGCGACCAGGTGACGGGTCCACGTCGTGCCCTGATCCAGGGACTGCGCGACGTACAGATCCCAGGGAGGCGTCGGCGTTACCTGAGAGGTTGGTCCGCTCCCTCCCCGGATGAACGGGATGTACAGCGGATGACCTTCGTGGGCACGATCTACCACGATGGGGCCCGCAACCTGAAGGCGGAAGTCGGCCGGGTCGGGGCAGCTCGTCGGGGCGTTGTCGGGCGCTGGGGCTGGCGGCGGTCCTGGAGGAACGCTGGCCAGCGTGCACACGCCGCCGAAGCTCTCGCCGTCGTCCGTGCTTTTTTGGACAGTGAGCTGCGGCGCCAAAATGTTCGTGAAGTTGA
>DASVPT010000311.1:0-2179 GCA_036389535.1 Actinomycetota bacterium | reverse complement strand
GCCTTACTCGGGCTGATTGTCCGCCGGACCTCGCGAGAATCGAAAGCTCCAAGAAAGGCGACAAGCCCAGTCTGCAATGGGGTGAGAACCAGCGAGGCGGCGACCAGGATGGGCCAATCGGCCGTGAGGTCAGCGAAGGGGCGTGCCGGCAGTGGAAGGAAGTTGACTACCGCGAGAAGGATCACCCAAGGCGCTAATTCGTCCAAGTTGTCGAGGATTGCCTTTGAGTTATGAGCGATGCCGGTGATAGCGACTCCGGCCCATGCGGAGCCAATGATCCAAAGGAAGAGCCGAACGTCGGTCTGGCGCCGACGTTTCGCTTGTGACGGTTTCAGCGCATCAATTGCTGCGGACATTTCCCCCACCCCTCTGGTTCGCGATGGGGGGATGATCGCTGAGGGCCGTCGGAGGACGCAAGACTTAGAAGGACCCCAAGCTTCGTATTTCCAGATCCCCCATTCGGGGGATGGTTCGGCGCTGAGCTAGCGGGCGACCCCGCGCCGCGCGTTGATCCATCGGTAGATCAGGAGCGCCACGATCGCGCCGATGATCGACCCGATCACGCCGGCAGGTGTGAAGTCCTGGAGGAAGTCTTGCTTCCCGGACTTGAACAGCTGCCCGATCAATCCACCGATCAACGAACCGACCAGACCAAGGAGGATCGTGCCGAGAAATCCAAGGCGATCGCGTCCTGGGACGAGGAGCCTGGCAATCGCTCCGGCAACCAGTCCGATGAGCAGCCACCACAAAAGGTTCATCTAGGCCTCCTTTGCACGACTTTCTGACCGCACGTTCTTACCCCAAACCATTGACCGAATCCTTCGAGCTCCCACCGTCGGTGTCGACCTCTCGGTGTCGGCGGGGGACGATACAGTGCCCTCGTGATCCAGACCTTCCACCCTGCCGTTCGGACCTGGTTTGAGAGGCGGTTTCCCGAAGGCCCGACGCCGGCCCAGCTCGGGGGCTGGCCGGAGATCGCCGCCGGCCGAGACACCCTTATCGCCGCCCCGACCGGTTCTGGGAAGACCCTTGCGGCCTTCTTGGTTTGGATCGACCGCCTGTACCGCACGCACGAGAAAGGCGGTCTGCTGGACGAGGGTCCGCAGGTGGTTTACGTGTCGCCCCTGAAGGCGCTCGCGGTAGACATCCATCAGAACCTCCAAGCGCCGCTACGCGAGATCGCCGAGGTCGCGGAGGAGCTCGGGCTGAGCGCACCGCAGATCACCGTCGCGGTCCGAACCGGAGACACGGCCTCCTCAGAAAGGGCCGCGATGCTGAGGCGCCCGCCTCACTTCTTGGTTACGACGCCGGAGTCGCTGTATCTCCTTGTCACGGCGGAGCGCTCTCGCGCCATGCTGGCCGGCGTCCAGACCGTCATCGTCGATGAGATCCACGCCGTCGCGGGAAACAAGCGCGGATCGCACCTGGCCCTGACGTTGGAGCGGCTGCATCACGTGGCGGAATCACGTCCTCAGCGGGTCGGGCTTTCCGCCACCCAGAGGCCGATCGAGGCCGTCGCGCGGCTCCTTGTCGGAGCGGGCGAGGACCGCTCGAAAGAAGACGGTTCGCCTCGCTGTTCCATCGTTGACGTTGGGCACCAGCGGGCTCTCGACCTCACATTGGAGCTGCCCGACGATGAGCTCGGCGCCGTCGCGACCACCGAGCAGATGGCCGAGATCCTCGACCGCATCGCCGTGCACGTCCAGGCGCATCGAACCACCCTTGTCTTCGTGAATACACGCCGTCTCGCCGAACGGATCGCCCATCAGCTGGGAGAGCGGCTCGGTGAGGACCAGGTCGCGGCGCACCACGGAAGCCTGTCCCGTGAACGGCGCCACCGGGTCGAGTCCCGACTACGGGCTGGCGACCTTCGGGCGCTTGTGGCCACAGCTTCGCTCGAGCTGGGGATCGACATCGGTCCGGTCGAGCTGGTCTGTCAGCTCGGATCCCCGCGCAGTTTCGCCACGTTTCTCCAGCGAGTCGGTCGATCCAACCACACGCGGTTCGGGACGCCGCGGGGCGTTTTGTATCCGATGAGTCGAGACGAGCTCGTCGAGTGCGCCGCCCTTCTGCGAGGCGCTAGATCCGGTCGCCTCGACGCGATCGTCCAACCGGTCGCTCCCCGCGACATCGTGGCGCAGCAGCTCGTGGCGGAGAGCGCCGCTGAAGAGTGGTCGGA
>DASVPT010000310.1:0-1655 GCA_036389535.1 Actinomycetota bacterium | reverse complement strand
AAGTTTCTCTACGACCAGGAGAAGGGCACGAAGGACGCCGTCAAGCACCACGCCAGGATGCTCGCGCGGGAGGCGATGGGACTCTCGACCTGGAAGCAGCAAAAGATCGACGTCGGCCGCCGCACGACCATCGTCGTCGACGAGTGCTCGATGGCCGACAACGAGAAGCTCGCGAAGGTGCTCGACTGCGCCGAGAAGAAGGGTTGCAGGGTGGTGCTGATCGGCGACCAGCGGCAGCTCCCCGCCATCGGGCAGGGAGGCCTCTTCCGCGAGATCCACGATCGCGCGACGCCCGAGGCGAAGGCCGAGCTCACCGAGATCTGAGGGTCGCGCAAAGGAGGTTAAACTTTTTCCGCTAGAATCGCGGGATGGAATCCAGCGACATCTTGCCCGGCAGTTGGCGAGAATGGCGGAGGTTGCGGGCGGTGCACTTGAAGCAAGCGGGCTGGTATCAGCGCGACATCGCTGAGGCCCTCGGCGTCTCCGAGGTCACCGTCAGCCGGTGGCTGGCGCGCGTCCGTGACGGTGGCATCGAGGCCCTCTTGGATCATCCGGCTCCGGGTCGTCCCTCGGAACTCGCGCCGGCGCAGCGGGCCCTGATCCCCGAGCTTCTCTGGCACGGGCCGGAGGCGTACGGGTTTCGAGGCCGGGTCTGGACCTGCGCCCGTGTCGCGAAGGTGATCGAGCAGGAATTCGGGGTCGCTTATCACAAGGGCCACGTCGCTCGCCTGCTCAAGGAGTTGCGCTGGACACCGCAGACACCGATCCGGAGGGCCATCCAACGCGATGGGGCCGCCATCGAACGCTGGCGCTCCGTGGTCTGGCCCGAGTTGATGGCGTATGCTCGGAAAGAGCGCCGGGTGCTGGTTTTCGTGGACGAATCCGGGTTCTACCTCCTGCCCGGAGTGGTCAAGACCTATGCCCCCGAGGGGCGGACACCGGTCCTCCGGGAGAAGCTGACGCGCGACCATCTGTCGGTCATGGCCGGCATGACCCCGGACGGCAAGCTCTATACCCTGGCGCGGCAGGAGTCGCTGAGCGGGTGGCACAGCATCGAGTTCCTCGTGCATCTGGGCCGCGTCGCGGGGAGGCGGCTGCTGGTGATCTGGGATGGTTCTCCGATCCACCGCCGATCCGAGGTCACGCAGTTCGTCTCGGACACGCACGGCGCAGTCCGGCTGGAGGCCCTGCCGGGATATGCCCCCGACCTCAACCCGTGGGATGAAGGGGGTTGGAACCACCTCAAACACGTGGAGATGAGGAACCTCGCATGTCGAGACCTCGAGGAGCTGCATGAGCAGTTTCACTTGGCCATCGGACGCGTTCGGCACAAACCCCGCCTGATCCGATCGTTCTTCGCTCAGGCCGGATTGGAGATCGAGACTTAACCTCCTTTGCGCGACGATCAGATCGTCCGCCAGAGGGACGCCTGGACACGGTCCGCGATCCAGGCCTTCGGTCAGGGCGAGATCAAGGAGGCGATGAAGGAGTACGAGGCCCGGGGCTTCGTGACCGTCGCGGCGTCGCGCGAGGAGGCGATGGGACGCGTCGTCGGCGCGTGGTCCCAGCGGGGCGGCCTGAGCAACCCCAAGGACCACCTGATGCTCGCCCCGACGAACGCCGAGGTGAACGCGCTGAACGACATGGCCCAGAAG
>DASVPT010000309.1:0-7760 GCA_036389535.1 Actinomycetota bacterium | reverse complement strand
GACGCCTGGGCGAAAACCGTGTAGATCGGCGAGAGGTTCGCCTGAACCGAGCGGAGAAGGGCGAGCCGGTCTTGAATCGGGCCCGCGAGGGTGCGTTCGTGCGGGATGATCGCGGCCGCGCCTTCACCCGAGTCCAGGTCGACCTCGGCGATCACGCCACGGACGCTCCGCTCCCTCCCCTCGAGCTGAAACCGAATCTCATAGCCATAGGTGCGCGGTCCCTGCGTCCTGACCAGCACGCCTTGATCGACCCACGAGCGAAGGTAGTCGGCGGCTCTCGTATACTTGTCTTTCGAGGCGTTGTCGCCCGGTTCGTCCCTCCCGAGGTCCAGTCGAACGATGTTGTGAGGACTCGCGCTGTACAACCGCGATTGATCCTCGTCAGTGATGACGTCGTAAGGAGGAGCCGTCACCTGCTCCATGGGGCCGGCTATGGCAGGGTCGTAGACCAGTCCGACGAATGGGCGCACCTCTGGCATGAGGTCCCTTTATAGAAGAATCGAGGAAACACGTGGAGGATCGAGCAGTGGAGCGGAGATCGGAACAGGACGATGACGGCCGGACAGCGACGTACGACCTGGTCGCGAGGGCGGGGGAGTTCCTTCGGACCGGTCATCCCCATCAGGCCGCGATGCTTCTCACCCGAGCGAAGCTGATCGAGCCCGACAAGGCCTCGATCCGAGAGGCTCTTGGTCGAGCGCACTATCTGTGCGGCCGGCCGGGGCGGGCCAGACGAGAGTTCGCCAAAGCCGTCCAGATTGACCCCGTGAACGACTACGCGCACTTCGGCCTGGCGCTCTCGTGCGCCCGGACCGGGGAGAGGACCCGCGCGATCGCCCATCTCAAGCTGGCCATCGCCATGCGCCCGACCGCGGACGAGTATCAGCAGGCGCTCGCTCGAATCGCCGGCTGAACGGTCTGCCGGATGAGCGGCCTCCTCGTTCAGCGGTACGACGGGATCTTCGTCGACCTCGACGGAGTGGTGTACCGCGGCGACGAGCCCATCCAGGATGTCGGGTCGGTTCTCGACAAGGTCCGGGGAACGGGGGCCCGTCTTCTGTTCCTGACGAACAACTCGAGCCGGACGCCCGAGGACGTGGCCGCGCACCTCGAGCGAATGGGTGTTCACGCCGACCCCGGCGAGATCCTGACGTCAGCAGTGGCCACCGCGGTGATGCTCGAACGCGAAGGGGCGCAAGGGCGCACGGCGTTCGTGATCGGAGAACGCGGGATCCGAAACGCGCTTCAGGACATCGGCGTCCAGGTGCTGGATGGAGACCCCGACTCCGCCGACATGGTCGTGATCGGGTTCGACCGCTCGGCGGACTATTCGAAGTTGCGGACGGCGTCGCTCCTGGTCCAACGGGGAGCTCGACTGGTCGCCACCAACGCCGACGGGTCGTATCCGGCTCCAAACGGCCTGTGGCCGGGTGCCGGGGCTCTGCTCTCCGCCGTCGTCACCACGACGGGTGCGGCGCCCATGATCGTGGGGAAACCTTCGCGCCCCCTGTTCGAAGCGGCCGTTCAGCTCACCGCGGCGCGCCGCCCGCTGGTCGTCGGCGATCGCCTCGACACGGACATCGCCGGTGCGGACGCGATGGGGTGGGATGCGGTCCTGGTGTTCACCGGTGCATCGATGCCCGCGGACCTGCTTCGATCCGACGTCTTGCCCACCTATGTCGGCCAGGACATCTCCGTCCTGCTGGATGACCGCCCGGCGCTTCGCTTTCGGGATGCGACCGACGGCGACCTTGAGCCGATCGTCCGCCTGCTCGAAAGAGCCGGGCTGCACTCCGACGGGGCCCAGACCCGTCTCGCCTCGACCGTGGTCGGCGTCGAGGACGCCTCCATCGGGGCGACCGCGGCGGTGGAGGGCCTCGACAGTTCGGGGCTCCTTCGCTCCGTGGTCGTCCGTCCCGATCTCCAGCGGAAGGGCGCCGGCGCACTCGTCGTGGCTTCAGCCATCCGGCAAGCACGAGAGCGCGGCGTGGAACAGGTCGCGTTGTTCACCGAGTCTGCGAGGTCGTTCTTCGCCCGCCTCGGTTTCCGTGAGGTGGGCCGGGGAGCTCTCCCGCCGGCGGTTCAGGCCAGCGCGCAGGCCGCCGGCGAATGCCCACAGTCGGCCGTCGCGATGGTGCTCGACCTGTAACGAGCTATTGCGGCCAATTCTCCTCGTCGGGCGGTAACCCCCTCCGTCTTCGGAAGCCCCATCCACGCCCGCTGACGGGGTCCGGCCGGCGGGGAGGCGGAGCCACTCCGAACCGCTCCTTCGGGAAGAAGAGCAGCGCGATCAGCGCGCCGAAGGCGAATCCGCCAATGTGCGCCCAGAATGCGACGCCCGATCCTGTTCCGACCTCGTGGCCGAGCTCGCCAACGCCGCTGAACAGCTGGAGGATGAACCACCCGCCCAGGACGAGCCACGCCGGTAAGTACACGAACGTGATGAAGAACAGCATCACCAAGGTGAGAACCCGGCGGCGGGGAAACATGAACAGGTACGCGCCGAGGACCCCGGCGATGGCTCCGGAAGCGCCCAGGTTCGGAATGATCGAGTTCGGCGCCAGGGCCATCTGCGCCGCGGTGGCGGCGATCCCCGCGGCCAGATAGAACAGCACGTATCGGAAGATCCCGAGCTTGTCCTCGACATTGTTCCCGAAGATCCACAGGTAGAGCATGTTGCCGCCGATGTGCAGCCACCCGCCGTGAAGGAACATCGCGACGAAGATTGACTGCCACCACGATTTCTCGCCACATCGTCGCTGGAGGAGCTGTTGGTCCGCCGCGGCTTCGCCTTCGCTTTCTTTGATCTGACTCGCTAGCTCCGTCCGAGCTTCGGCGCCGCCGTCGGCCAGGTTGGTCTGGTGCGTCACCTCGTAGGGGATCAGCGCGTGGCAGAAGAAGAAGATCTGCTGCTCGTTCTGGGTTCCGCCCAGCGTTGGCTCCCAAAGCAGGAACGCCGCCACGTTCAGGGCGATGATGGCGAGCGTGATGAACGCGGGACGGCGCGTCGGATTGTCGTCGCGTAACGGCAGCATGCTTCAGACCTCGACGGTGGATTCACGTGAGGGCGGAACCTTGCCCTCCCGGCCGGATTCGTCCGTTGGTATTCTTGCCCAATGTTCGACGCCATGCAGCGTTATTTTCGAGCCGGCCTGGACGCGTTGTCTTCACAACGGCTCCCGGACGCCTCGAATCTGGTTCCACGGCTCGACACCGTCACGGAGCAGCTTTCTTCCGTGACCTCCGCCCTCAACGACTGGTGGCAGGAAGCCGGCGGCACCATCGTGCGAGAGGTCAAGGACTCGGTCGTCCGCCAGGTGGAGTCGTTCGGTTTCGCCACGAAGAAGGACGTCGAAACGCTGCGGGCCCGTCTCGACCGATTGGAAGCTCGAGGGACCACGCCGACGCGCTCGTCAACGACCAGCCCGGCGCGCTCCTCCACCACCGGCCGGCAACGGTCGGCGACTGCAGCCAGGCCCGCCGCGAAACCGGGAGCCACCACCGCCCCGTCCCCAGGAAGCACGAGGAGAGGCCGAGAGACTCCTGGCCGGGGGTGACGTGCGCCGCCGGCTCGATCTCGAGATGGTGCGACGAGGACTCGTCGCGTCCCGAACTGAGGCCGCGGCGGCGATCGCTTCCGGCAACGTGACCGTGGCCGGACGACCGGCCGGAAAGCCCAGCACCCTCGTCGCTCGCGACGAGGCGATCAACCTCGATGGACCGGCCCGGAGATTCGTCTCCCGTGGGGGAGAGAAGCTGGAGGCCGCGCTGGATCGTTTCGCCATCGACGTGACCGGGCGCCGCGCGCTGGACGCGGGATCCTCCACCGGGGGCTTCGTGGACTGCTTGCTGCAGCGAGGAGCTCGCCACGTGCTGGCGGTGGACGTCGGGTATGGTCAGCTCGACTGGCGGTTGCGACAGGACGAACGCGTCACGTTGCTCGAGCGAGCGAACGTCCGCGACCTCCGGCCAGAGGCCCTGCCCTATATCGCCGATCTGACCACCGCGGATCTCTCGTTCATCTCGCTTCGCCTGGCGATTCCGGCTCTCCGCCGATGCTCCTCGGATGGCGCCGACTTCGTGCTGTTGGTCAAGCCTCAGTTCGAGGCCGGTCGCGGGCGAGTGGGAAACGGCGGCGTGGTTCGAGACCCGGCCGTGTGGACCGACGTGCTCCAAGGTGTTGCCGAGGCATGCCGTTCGGAGACGCTCACGCCTCTGAATGTCGTGCCTTCACCGCTCACCGGTCCGGCGGGGAACGTGGAGTTCCTCCTGCACGCTCGCCCGAGCGCCGGCGACACTGAGACGCCACCCTTCGACGAGGCGATCGAACGCTCGATTCAGGAAGCAGCTGGGCTCGCTGCCACGCATGCCTGACGACGGAGCGCTGGTCCGGGAGCAACGCGCACCGCTCGTCGCCACGAAGTGCCGCCTCCAACGGGTAGGCCTGGTCATCCATGCGGGCCGGCAGGGAAGCCGGGACGCCGCCGCCGGACTGGTCGACTGGTTTCGCCAGCGCGACATCTTCACGAGGTTTCTCGAGGGCGAGCCCGTCGCGGGTGATCAAGAGCATGCGGTTGAACGGTTCGCCGAAGACCTGGACCTGGTCGTCTCCGTCGGCGGCGATGGGACGCTCCTTCGAGCGGC
This sequence comes from Actinomycetota bacterium, assembly GCA_036389535.1. Classification (GTDB taxonomy): domain Bacteria; phylum Actinomycetota; class UBA4738; order UBA4738; family UBA4738; genus JALYGK01. The sequence continues at coordinate 3,116 of DASVPT010000309.1, read as the reverse complement.
CCGCGTCGCGAGCGAGTTGGAGGTCCCGGTCCTGGGCCTGAAGGTCGGAAGGCTCGGCTTCCTGACCGAGGTGGAGCCCGATGAGGCGCCCAATCTGCTGTCGCGGATCGTCGAAGAGGAGACCATGCTCATCGAAGAGCGCATGGCCATCGAGGCCTACGCCGACGGCGCGCCGTGGCAACACGCGGAGTGGGCGCTCAACGAAGTCATCGTGGAGAAACGAGCCCGTCACCACCTGATCACTCTTGCCGCCTTCATCGCCGGCGAGCACGTCACCACGTTTTCCGCTGACGGGGTCATCGTCGCCACGCCGACGGGGTCGACCGCCTATTCGTTCTCTGCGCGCGGACCCATCGTGTCGCCGAGGGTGGCATCCATGCTCTTGACGCCGGTGTCTCCGCACATGGTGTTCGATCGTTCCATGGTGCTCTCGGACGATGAGGGAGTGCTGCTCGAGGTGCGCGGCGACGAGCCGGGCCTGCTGTCGGCCGACGGGCGTCCGGGGTTGGAACTCCCCATTGGATCCCGCGTGCGGATCGAACGATCACGACGCACGGCTCGCCTCGTGCGGCGCTCCGGCTCGCCGAGCTTCTTCTCACTCCTTCGCGAGAAGTTCTCCCTGCCGGGTCAGGCTCCGCACAGCTAAGTCCCGCGAACATGGCCAAGACCCAAGTCCGCAAACCGTTGCCGGCGGGGGCACGCCGAAGGCAGATCGTGCGACGCCGACAGCTTCGACTCCTTCGAACGGTCGTCGTGTTGGTCTTCCTTCTGCTCCTGCTCGTGAAGCCGAGCCTGGTGTTCGACGCCGCTCGTTCCGTCGGATCGTGGCTCGTGTCGCCGCTCCATTCCCGGACGCAAGGGAAGACCACCGCGCCGGACGCGACCCGCGGCGGAGAGTCGCCAGGGACATCAAACGGCCCCGGACGAAGCGGTCAACCGACCGTGCCGTTCGCGCGCGTCCTGGGTCTGGTGCTACGAGTTCCCGTCGGTCATCAAAAGGCGATCGCGTATCACGAGGCGGCGCTGCCCGCCGCTCTCGGGCTTCACCCGCTGGGGACGTGCGGGCGGAACGCGAACAAGTACAAGTTCACGTGCCCTTCTCCGACCCCGGGGCCGCGCTACATCGTCATGTCGAGCAGGGGTCGGGTTCACCCTGCAACGTCCGCGGTCGATGTGGCCATGTCCGCACGCTCGGCCGTGCTTTCACCGGTTTCGGGACTGGTCTACCGCGTCAAGCGCTATTTCCTCTATGGACGGTATCTCGACTACCGAATCTCGATCATTCCCGAGGGGCACCCGGGGATGGCGGTCGTCCTCATTCACGTGGCACACGTCCGCGTCCATCACGGTTCCCGGGTGACCGGAGGAGTGACGCCCCTCGGGGTGCCCCGTCGTTTTCCCTTCCATTCCCAGGTGAACGACTATGTTGGAGCGGGCGTCTCTCACGTCCATCTCGAGGTGAAGCGCATTGGCCATTAGGGTCACCAGAAGACGCGTTCGAACGCCCGAGCGCGTCGCACGGCTCGATCGCCGAACGAAGGACCTGATCCGGCGAATTCAGCCTGGCGAGGTCGCGGTGATCGACCACGAGGATTTGGATCGCGTCGCTGCCGAGGGACTGGTCGAGCGAGGCGTCGCCGGAGTCGTGAACGCCGGCCGCTCCATCTCCGGGCGCTATCCGAATCTCGGCCCGTTGATCCTCGTCGACAGCGGTATCCCGTTGGTCGACGGCGTCGGTGCGCTTCTCATGTCCAAGGTTCGCGACGGCGAAGCGGTGAGGATCGAGGACGATCGGATCTATGTGGGAGATCGTGTGGTGGGCGTCGGCGTCCGTCAGACCAGAGAGAGCGTCCTCGCCGCGATGCAAGTCGCGCGGGAACGCCTGGCGGAGCAGTTCGAAAGCTTCGCCCAGAACACCGTCGAGTTCATGGCCCGCGAGCGAGACCTGCTGTTCGGGGGAACGGGTCTGCCCGACCTCGAGCACGGCCTGACGGGACGGCACGCCCTGGTAGTCGTCCGCGGCTACCACTACAAGGAGGACCTTGCCGCGCTCAAGCCCTACATCCGCGAGGTACAGCCGGTCCTGATCGGCGTCGACGGCGGGGCCGATGCGCTGCTCGAGGAGGGATACAAGCCGCATCTCATCGTGGGCGACATGGACTCCGTTTCCGTCCGGGCCCTTCGAAGCGGCGCCGAGCTCGTCCTGCACGCCTATCCCGACGGTTCCGCGCCGGGGCAGGAACGCCTGGCGGAGCTCGCGCTGCCGCACAAGGTCATGCGGGCCTCGGGGACCAGCGAGGACGTCGCGTTCCTGCTGGCCCACGGCAAGGGCGCCGATCTCATCGTCGCCGTCGGCACCCATGGGAACCTTCGCGAATTCCTGGACAAGGGCCGAATGGGCATGGCGAGCACGTTCCTGGTTCGGCTTCGAGTCGGGGAGATCCTGGTCGACGCCAAGGGCGTCTCTCGGATGTACCGCGCCGGGATCCGCGGCCGCGACGCCGCGCTGTTGGTCGGTGCGGCGCTGCTCGCCATTCTGATGGTGGTGGCGATCTCTCCGTCGCTCCGATTGATGGTCAAGCTTCTTTACGATTCAGTGCGGGACTTCGTCTTCCGCATCGGGCATTGATCTCGTTCCGGTACCACATCGTCTCCATCGTGGCGGTCTTCCTGGCGCTGGCTCTGGGAGTGCTGTTGGGGACGACGGTCGTGAACCAGGGTGTCATCGACGACCTCAGCCGGAGAACGAACAATGCCGCGAAGCGTTCGGAACAGCTTCGGTCTCAGGTCGCCGAGCTTCAATCCGAGGTCACCAACTGGGATCGCTTCGGGGCGGCCGTCGAGCCGCTTCTCATCGCCGGGCAGCTCGCCTCCCGGCAGGTCGTGGTGGTGACCCAGGAGGGGGTCGACGCCGCGGAGGTCGCCGGTGTGCGGAAGGCCTTTCAGGACGCCGGCGCGACTGTGGTTTCGGTGCTCGTGGTCACGAACCGGATGGCGGTGCCCGACGATGGGGCTCGGGATGACCTCGGCGCGGCGCTCGGCGTGACCGGGACGGGAGATGCAGCGGATCTTTCGGCGATAGCCGCGCGCGAGCTGGGAACACGACTTTCCACGGG
>DASVPT010000308.1:0-13312 GCA_036389535.1 Actinomycetota bacterium | reverse complement strand
CGACGTCGTCATGACGGGGATCGTCCGCGACGCCCGCGGGCGAAAGATGTCCAAGTCGCTCGGCAACGTGATCGACCCGCTCGACCTCATCGCCCGCTACGGCGCCGACGCGCTCCGGTTCGGTCTGATGCGAATGGCCAGCGCCGGCCAGGACCTGCCGCTCTCGGAGGAGTCGATCGAGCCCGGCCGGCGATTCGCCAACAAGATGTGGAACGCATCCAGGTTGGTCCTGTCCGCGACCGATGAGACGCCGCTCCCCCGCGACCTTCCGCCAGAAGACACGTGGACCCTCGCGGACCGGTGGCTTCTCTCGCGGCATCAGGCCTGTCTGGAGGAAGTCGATCGCGCTCTGGACTCCTACCTGTTCGCGGATGCCGCTCATGCGCTCTATTCGTTCCTCTGGTCGGAGTTCTGCGACTGGGCGCTCGAAGCGGCGAAAACCCGTCTTTACGAAAGCGACGAGGCTGAGCGAGGAAATACCGCGGCGTTGCTCGCCTGGGTGCTGGAGCGAACGCTCCGAATGTTCCACCCGGTGATGCCGTTCGTGACGGAGGAGATCTGGCAACGATTCGACGCTGGCGACTCGATCGTGATTGCCGACTGGCCAGAGCAGCATCCGGAGCACCGGGACCAAACAGCCGAGACGCAGTTTCGGTTCGCTCAAGAACTGGTCTCTACGATTCGCCGCTTCCGAAAGTCGCACGGCCTCAAGGACTCGATGTCTCTGGCGGCACGCATCGAACCCACCGCGTCTCAGCGCGACGTCTTGGGCTCATTCCGGACGGAGATTCAGCGTCTGGCGAACGTCTCGACGCTCGAGGTTCTCGAGCGGCCCGCCGACACTCTGGGGAGCGCTCGGCTCGTCGCGGATGGCGCGCGGATCCTGATCCCGCTGGCGGGGGTTCTCGACCTGGACGTCGAGCGCGAACGTCTCTCCAAGCAATTGGCCGAGATCGAGACGAACATCTCCCGTGCCGAATCCAAGCTGAACAATCCGGCGTTCGTATCGAAGGCGCCGCGGGACATCGTGGAGAAGGAGCAGCAGCGGGTCCAAAGCCTGAAGGAAGAAGGCTCGGGCCTGGCGGCGCAGCTCGAGGAGCTGGGCTGACCGGCGCGGCCCGCTCGGGCTTTTTCCGACTCGGGCTCGGCCTCCCATGAATTTCGATGAGGCTCTCGAGGATCTGGAAGGCCGGCAACCGGAGTCGATGCCGGGGCCGTCGCTCGACCGTATCCGCGCGGTGGCCGATCTCCTTGACAACCCGCAGCTGACCTATCCGACCGTCCACGTGACGGGAACCAATGGAAAGACCACGACGACCCGGATGGTGGCGGCCGTCACGTGCGCCCACGGGCTCTCGACCGGAACGTTCATCTCGCCACACATCGCGCGGATCACCGAGCGCCTGTCCGTCTGCGGGGAGGAGATCGGCCAGTCGGAGTTCGCCGAAGAGTACGAGCGCCTTCTGCCATTCTTCGAGCGGGCGGAATCGCTCGGTCAGCGCGTCACCTATTTCGAGGCGGTCACCGCGATGGCGTACCTCTGGTTCGCCGACAAACCGGTCTCGGTTGGTGCGTTCGAGGTGGGCATGGGAGGGACCTGGGACGCCACGAACCTCGTGGCGAGCGACGTCGCCGTTCTCTGCCCGGTGGGCTTGGATCACCGGGAGCTCGGTTCGACGGTCGAAGAAGTGGCGGGTGAGAAGGCCGGAATCATCAAAGAAGGGAAGTCCGCAGTGGTTCGGGAGCAGCGCCCCGAGGCCTTGGAGGTTATCGAGCGCCGGTGCGCCGACGTCGGGGCCGCCCTCCTGCTGGAGGGAAAGGACTTCGAGCTCGAATCGCGGGTCCGTGCCGTCGGGGGTCAGTCGCTGAACGTGCGCGGACGCCACCAGACGTACTCCGACATCTACGTGCCGGCCTTCGGCGATCACATGGCCCGGAACGCCGTCGCCGCCATCGCGGCCTGCGAGTCGCTTCTCGGCCGGGCGCTGGATGAGGCAAGCGTCCAAAAGGCATTCAGAAGGTTCGCCACACCCGCCCGGATGGAAGTGGTCAGGAGGAGACCAGTGGTCGTGCTCGACGGCGCGCACAACCCCGACGCCGCGACGGCGCTGGTCGACACGCTGACCGAATCGTTCACGTGGGAGCGACTCCACCTCGTCATCGGGATGTTTCGGGACAAAGACGTCGAAACCGTCGCCGGATTGCTCGCCCAGATCACCGACCGGGCGTATGTGTGTGAGAACTCGAGCCCTCGGTCGGCACCGGCCGAACGAGTCGTGGCCGCCCTGATTGCCGCGGGGGTGGAAGAGGTCGATACGCATTCGACGGTTGAGGCAGCGGTCGAATCGGCTCAGGCCGAGGCCCGAGAGGACGACCTTCTGCTCGTGACAGGGTCTTTCTATACTGTGGCCGACGCCCGTCCGCTGTTCGTGACCGAGTGACGCTCGCGTCCTCCCGGATGCAACCCCAAGGAGTTCGCCATGGCTGAAGAATCGACGTTACTGATCGTCAAACCCGATGCCGTCCGTCGCGGCCTGATCGGAGAAATCCTCTCCCGAGTCGAGCGCAAGGGCCTCCGGGTCGAGCAGATGCGAATGATGCGAGTCGACCCGGCACTCGCCGAGCAGCATTACGGCGAACACTCCGAGAAGCCGTTCTTCGGCGAGCTCGTTGAGTTCATCACCTCCGGGGACGTCGTCGTGGTCAAGGTGATCGGACCGGATGCGATCACGGCGCTCCGAACCTTGATGGGGGCGACCGACCCGGTCACGGCGGCGCCGGGCACCATTCGAGGTGACTACGGCCTCATCATCACGGAGAACCTGGTCCACGGCAGCGACTCGCCCGAGTCGGCCAAGCGAGAGCTCGACCTGTTCTTCGCCTAGTCAAGCCCGCGCCTTCGTTCGCCGGCCGTCGCCGGTCGTCATCTGTGACGCGTCGAAAACCATCGAGATTTAATGAAGTGGGTTGTCAGACCTAGTCACAGGCAGTACAAAGCGTTCTATGCGAAAGGGCTGGTTACAGGGCGCGTCCGCCCAAAATCGCCAGCGGCGAGACGGGATCACCGGGTTCCTCGGGCGGGATATGGCCGTGGACCTCGGGACGGCCAACACGCTGGTCTACGTACGAGGGCGCGGCATCGTCCTGAACGAGCCCAGCGTCGTCGCCGTCAACACGCAGAACAACGCGATCCTGGCCGTCGGTTCCGAAGCCAAGCGCATGATCGGCCGCACGCCTTCGCACATCCGGGCCATCCGTCCGCTGAAGGATGGGGTGATCGCCGACTTCGACATCACCGAGAAGATGCTCCGGTACTTCATCCAAAAGGTCCACCAGCGGCGGTTCCTGGCGAAGCCTCGAGTGGTGGTGTGCGTCCCCAGCGGGATCACCGGCGTCGAGCAACGGGCCGTGGAGGAAGCGACGCTCTCGGCCGGCGCCCGTTCGGCCTTCATCATCGAAGAGCCCATGGCCGCCGCAATCGGCGCCGGGCTTCCGATCCACGAGCCGAGCGGAAACATGGTGGTCGACATCGGCGGGGGCACGACGGAGGTCGCCGTCATCTCGCTGGGCGGCATCGTCACCTCGACCTCGGTGCGGGTGGGCGGGGACGAGCTCGACGAGGCCATCATCGCCCACGTGAAGAAGGAGTACTCGGTCGCGCTCGGCGAGCGCACCTCCGAGGCCATCAAGATCGCGGTCGGTTCGGCGTTCCCGTCGCCGGATGACGACGTCGTCGCCGAGATCAAGGGCCGCGACCTGGTGAGCGGGCTGCCGAAGACCCTCCAGATCGCCGCCGAAGAGGTCCGGCGCGCCATCGACGAACCGGTCAACCAGATCCTTGACGCCATCAAAGACACCCTGGATCGATGCCCGCCAGAGCTCTCGGCGGACATCATGGACAAGGGGATCGTGCTGACAGGCGGCGGGGCGTTGCTGAAGGGCCTGGACGAGCGCCTGAAGCACGAGACCAGCATGCCGATCCACGTGGCCGACTCGCCGCTTTCCTGCGTCGCGGTCGGTTCGGGGAAGTGCCTGGAGGAGTTCGACGTTCTTAAGCGGGTCCTGATTTCCTCGAACCGGGGTTAGCCTCTATCCATGGCGCTGTATCGGCGCGCCCGCAACACCAGAGCACTCGTCATCACCTTGGTGACGCTGTCCCTGGTGACGATCACCATCGACTACCGGGGCGGCGATTCGGGCCCGTTCGAAGTGGCAGGGCGCGCCACCCTCTCAGCCGTGGGCGCCCTCCAGGGTGCGGTTTCCCGGTTGCTCCGCCCGGCGGGTTCGTTCTTCAGCGGGATCTCCCACGTGGGCTCGCTTCAAGAGGAGAACGAGCGCCTCCGCGAGCGAATCGCCGCCCTGGAGCGTCAGAACAGCGAGGGCGCCTACAAGGATCGCGAGATCGAGCAGCTTCGGAGCCTGTTGAACTTGAAGCAGGGACTCCGTCTGAGCGGAGTCACGGGGAATGTGATCGGCGAAAGCGTGAGCAACTTCGCCTGGCTCATCACCGTAGACCGCGGCTCGGTGGATGGCGTGCGCGTGCACGCGCCGGTGGTGAGCGGCCAGGGCCTGGTTGGTCAGGCCGTGCGGGTCGCGCCGCGGTGGAGCCAGGTCGAGCTGATCATCGATCCAGATTCCGCCGTGGCGGGAAGGTTGGCGGCGTCGGGCGAAACGGGTCTCATCAAAGGACAGCGGGCCGACGACCTCACCATGGATCTGGTCAATCCGAAGGATCCGGTTGTGCTGAACGAGCAGGTGGTGACCTCCGGATACCAGGGAGGGGTGTACCCGCCGGGAATCCTGGTGGGGTTCGTATCCAAAGTCCAGGACCAGCCGGGCGGTCTGTTCAAGCGCGTCGACGTCCGCCCGGCGGTCGATTTCTCGGCGCTGCAATTCGTCCTGATCGTGACGAAGCGGTAGCGGATGCGACGAGTCCTCTCCTGGACCGCCATCGTGCTGACCGCCTTGGTGGTTCAGTCCACGCTGTTCGCGCGGGTGACGCTGGCGGGGGCCAGGCCAGAGCTGGTCTACCTGGTCACGGTGGCGCTCGCCTTCCTCGAGGGTCCGTCATCGGGGGCCGTGGGTGGCTTCACCGCCGGGATGGCCCAGGACTTCCTGCTCAATCAGCCGAAAGGAATGACGGCGCTCACCCTCACGCTGGTGGGGTACGCCGTCGGGACGCTCCGCCAGTACGTCACCACGCCGAACCCGCTCCTGCCGGTGGCCCTTGTCGGGGCGTCCACCACCGCGGGTCTTCTCTTCTATGGGCTGGTGAAGTTTCTGCTCGGCCAGTTGAACGTCGACGCCGCCTACGTCGCTCGGGTGGCGTTGCTGTCGGGTCTCTACAACGCCATCCTCACGCCCATTCTGTTTCCGCTGGTGAAACGGGTGGCCGAAGCCTCGCGCCCGAAGAAGGTCTTCCGATGGTGACGCGGACTTTCCGGCGCCGTCCCCGCGAGGCGCACCTGTGACCGAAACCAAAGTCCGGGCGCGCATGAAGGTGCTCGGCGGTGTGGTCGTTTTCATGTTCGCCGCGCTGAGCACCCGGCTCTGGTACGTGCAGGTCCTGGCGGCCAATCAGTTCGCACAGAGGGCGAACGAGAATCAGCTGAGGCTGGTTCCCGTTTTCCCGGTTCGCGGAGAGATCCTCGACCGAAACGGTCGGGTCCTGGTCGGCAACCGCCCGTCCACGGTCCTGGTGGTCGATCGACAGGAGATGGGCAAGCGTCAGGCTGAAGTGCTCTCCCGGCTCTCACGCCTCCTCGGTGTTCCCCTGGGCGGGCTGAAGGAGCGCTTGGGAAGCGTCAAGTACTTCCCGTACCAGCCCATTCCCGTAGCCGAGGACGTGCCGAAGACCAAAATCTTCTACATCGCCGAACACGCGGGCGATTTTCCAGGCGTCCGGTACGAGGTGTCGCCGATCCGGTACTTCGCTAACGGGCGGCTGGCGGCGCACACGCTCGGACACCTCGGCGAGATCTCGCCCGAGCAGCTGGCGCAGAAGCGTTTCAGGGGATACCGGCCCGGCGAGCTCGTGGGGCAGGCTGGCGTGGAGGCGGAGTACGAACGATTCCTTCAGGGGCGACTCGGGACGCGCGGAATCCAGGTGAACGCCAAAGGCCGGGTGCTCGACGACGACTTCGGCGGAACCCCCGCAGTCCCCGGAAAGAACGTCGTCCTGACGCTCGACACACGAGTCCAGAAGCTGGCGGAGCACTCGCTGAATCTCGGGATCCGCCTCGCTCGCCAGACCATCGACTCGACATCCGGAAGGCCGCTCCAGGCGACGGGCGGGGCGGTGATCGTGATGGATCCGAACAGCGGCCAGGTCCTCGGGATGGCGTCGAGCCCCTCCTACGACCCTGACATCTACTCGAACGGCCTCTCCAGCGCCGAATTCCGAACGTTGAGCGCGCCGACCAGTCAGGCGCCGCTGCTGAATCGGGCGATCCAGGGCCTGTATCCCGCGGGTTCCACGTTCAAGCCCTTCGTGGCGGGTGCGGCGCTCGATGCCGGAATCGCCACGATGCAGGGTCGGTACGACTGTCCCGGAGCGTGGCAGGTGCCGACCGATTCGGGGAGGGTCTTTCACAATTGGGACCCGCGCGGCCGCGGGTTCATCACCCTGCCGGACGCGCTGGTGTACTCGTGCGACACGGTCTTCTATCAGTTCGGCTACGACTTCTGGGTCAGGTACCTCCGCTCGGGGAAGAAGGACGAAGCGTTTCAGAGCTACCTGACCCGAATGGGGTTCGGCAGGCGAACCGACATCGACCTTCCGGGTGAGCTGTCGGGCCGGGTTCCCGACCAACGTTTCGAACGAGCGCTCTACAAGCGGTACCCCGACGTGTTCGGGCCGTTCTACGGGTGGCTTCCCGGCGACAGCGTCAACCTCTCGATCGGCCAGGGGTTTCTTCAGGTCACCCCGATGCAGCTCGCCGCGGCCTATTCGGCGCTGGCGAACGGCGGAAAGCTCCTCGAGCCACGAGTGGGGTGGAAGGTCCAGACCGCAAGCGGTCGGGTCCTTCGACGGATCGGCACGCGGTCGTACGGCCACCTGCCTCTCACCGCGCAGCAGATGGCCTTCCTGAGGAACGCCCTTCGCGGCGTGCCCGAACGCGGAACGGCGGCGCTTGCATTCGCCGGCTTTCCCCTGGATCGCATCCCCGTGGCGGGCAAGACGGGAACCGCCGACATCGTCCCCAAGCAGCCCTACTCCTGGTTCGCCGCAATGGCGCCCGCCGACCACCCGAAATACGTGGTCGTCGCGATGGTCGAGCAGGGAGGCCATGGTTCGACCACCGCCGCCCCGGTGGTGAGGCGAATCCTCGAGGGCCTGTTCGACCTTCCACCGTCGCAGCGTCTTCAGACCGGTGGAGTGCTGGACTGATGGGGGATCAATGATGGACGTGGCGCTTCCGAGAACGGCTGCGACCAAACAGAGCGCTCCGTTTCGTCACCTCGATGTGACTCTTCCCCTCGCGGCCTTCTCGCTCGCGGCCATCGGGCTGCTCATGGTCTATTCGTCCACGCACCAGACCCTCCAGCACTTCGGCCAGGACCCGGGCTTCTATCTGAAGAGGCAGGCGATCTTTCTGACCGTCGCCGCGGTCGCCATGCTCGGGGGGACCATGATCGACTACCGCATCGTCCGAATGGCGGCTCCGCTCCTGTATGGAGTGGCCTTGCTCCTCCTGATTCTGGTGTGGACGCCGATCGGACACAGCGCGCTCGGCGCTCAGCGGTGGTTCCAGATCGGGGGCTTTCAGCTGAGCCCGTCGCTACTGGCGCGGGTGGTGCTCGTCCTCACGCTCGCGGCATATCTCTCGGGCGTGAAAGGCGACGTGGCCCTGCGCCACGTCGTCGCCGCGACCTTCCTGGCGGCGCTGTTCATGTTCTGGGTATTCATTCAGCCCGACATCGGGACGTCGATGATCCTCGCCTGCATCCTCGTGGCCCTGCTGGTGGTGTCGGGAGCGAAGGTGAAGCATCTCGCCGTGTTGGCGCTGCTGGCCGCGGTCACGATTTTCGGGGCGTTTCAGCTCGGGATCGTGAAGGAGTACCAGATCCAGCGATTGACGAGCTTCATCGATCCATCGGCGGACGCGCGGAGGGCTGGCTACAACAAGCAGCAGGCCGAGATCGCGATCGGCGCGGGCGGTCTGTTCGGGCGGGGGTATCTCCGGGGGACGCAGACGAACCTCGACTTCGTCCCGGACCAGCACACCGACTTCATCTTCACCGCGGTCGGCGAGGAGCTCGGCTTCGTCGGTGCCTCGGTCCTCTTGCTGCTGTTCGGGGTGTTGATATGGCGGGCGTTTCGGATCGCGCTATTGGCCAGGGACCCCTTCGGGACCTACGTCGCCGTTGGCGTGGCGGCCATGTTCTCGATCCAGCTGTTCGTGAACGTCGGGATGACCATCGGAATCATGCCGATCACGGGGATCCCGCTGCCGTTCGTCTCCTATGGGGGAAGCGCCCTGGTCACGGACTTCGTGGCGGTCGGACTGCTCAACAGCATCCACATGCGCCGCTTCCTCTGAAAAGTGGGCACCGAGCGGTATCCTTGAGGGGAAGGAGCCGCCCCGGATGGGCGGGCGCCGGGCACCCCCGCTGGCGCCGCAGTCCGAGACGGCAGTCAGCCGCGTAGCCGGCCGAGCAGCCCGCTCCGTACTTTCCACGGAGCTGGAGGCGCCGGAACCAGGCTATGGGCAGGAAGAGGTGTTCCCGCGAACGCGGGTTTGGTGACCGGTGCAGCCCACCGAATGGGCGCGGACCAGTCCAGGCAGTTCCGTCGGACCCAGTCCGGCCTCTTTCCGCTCATGACAGCTTGCTTCGGCCTACGCGGCCAACAGGAAGGAAGAGTTCATGAGCGAAGAGATTCACCAGAGCGAACCTGAGCCGCGCCCCGCGGCGTCGTTGGCGGCCGTGGGGCAGGAAGAGAGAGAGTCCAGCTCGGACGGCGCGGGCTCCCGGACGACTTCAGAGACCACGGAGGGAACGACCGCGACCCCGCCGCGAAGGCCCCGTCGGAGAAGGGGCGGCGCTCGCGGAGGCGGAAACGCCCGGGCCAAAGATTCGGCGACGACCCCCGCGGACTCGGTACCGCAGCTGATCTCACCCGACGGTGAATCCGCCCCAGGGGACGGTCCGACCCAAGAAGCCCAGGGCGACGGAGCCGCCCAGACCGAGAGCGGCGCAGCACCACGGCCCCGACGGCGACGCAGATCCCGAAGCGGGAGCCGGGCCGGCTCAGCATCCGGCACGGCACCTGGCACCGCAACCGGCGGGTCGTCGCTCGAGGCGGTCCAGGTCCCCACGGAGCAATCCGTTTCGGCCAATGGAGAACTCGAGGCACCGCCACAGCCGGCCGATGCCACCGAATCCGCAGCAAAGCCGGCGGCACGACGCCGCCGGCGCCGCCGGGGACGAAGAGGCGGCTCACGCAGCACCGGCGAGCTGGAGGAGCGAGTCGGCGAGGACCTCGAAGTCGAGGGAAGCGAAAGCGCCGACTCGGCTGACACCGTCACCGACGCGCGGCCACCCAAAACGAAAAAGCCCGCTTCGGTTACGAGAATCCGTGCCAAGTCGACCGGGCCACGGCGCCGCCGGGAGCGCCCGCCGCAGATCAAGCGAGTCACGGACAAGGTCATGTTGATCACCGAGATCGGCGATCGGGATCAGATCGCGGTCCTCGAGGGACGGGACCTGGTCGAGCACTACATCACCCGCTCGGGCGCTCATTCCATGGTCGGAAACGTGTACCTCGGGAAGGTTCAAAACGTCCTGCCCGGCATGGAGGCAGCCTTCGTGGACGTCGGACGAGGCCGAAACGCCGTCCTCTACGCCGGCGAGGTCGCCTATGACGAGGACGTCGAGGGCGGCGAGACCCCGCGTATCGAAGAAGTGCTCAAGCCGGGGCACAACGTCCTGGTCCAGGTCACGAAGGACCCCATGGGCGGCAAGGGCGCGCGGCTCACGCAGGAGGTGAGCCTTCCGGGTCGATTCCTCGTCCTCGTCCCCAACTCCGACGTCTTTGGGATCAGCCGTCGCCTGCCGGAGCGAGAGCGAGCTCGCCTCAAGGACATCCTGAAGAAGGTTCGCCCGCCCGAGCACGGCCTCATCGTCCGCACCGCCGCGGAGGGCGCGAGTCCGGAAGACCTTGGCGCGGACCTCGATCGATTGACCGAAGGATGGGCCCAAATCGAGAAGAGCGCGAAGCGGGGCAAGGCTCCTCGGATGCTGTACGAGGAACCTGAGCTCACCATCCGTGTGGTGCGCGATGTGTTCACCGGCGGTGAGTTCAAGGAGCTCATCACCGATTCCGGCGAGGTCTTCGATCGCGTTCACGGCTACCTCCAGGAGGTGGCGCCGGAGCTCGCGGGCCGGGTGCGGAAGCACGAGGGCAAGCTTCCGCTTCTGGAGGAGCACCACGTGGTGGAGCAGATCCACAAGGCGCTCGAGCGCAAGGTATGGCTTCCCTCAGGTGGCTACATCGTGATCGACCGCAGCGAGGCCATGACTGTCATTGACGTCAATACCGGAAAGCACGTCGGAACGGCGAACCTCGAGGAGACCGTGACGAAGACCAACACGGAGGCAGCCGATGAGATCGCGCGGCAGCTCAGGCTCCGAGACATCGGCGGGATCATCATCATCGACTTCATCGACATGCTGTTCGAACGAAACCGCGACAAGGTCATCCAAACCCTGAAGGACGCGCTCGCTCAGGACAAGACCCGCTCGCAGGTGTTTGACATCACGCCCCTCGGGTTGCTCGAGGTGACCCGAAAGCGCGTGTCGGCCGGGCTGGTGGAGTCGTTCTCGGAGACGTGTCCGACGTGCGAGGGTCGCGGAATCGTCCTCACCTACAAGCTCTGAAAACACCGATACCATCGGCCGCCCAGGCCGCGACGATCCTGGAGGAGACATGTACGCAGTCATCAAGGCAGGCGGAAAGCAACAAAAGGTAAAGCCCGGGGACGTGATCGAGGTCGAGCTGGTTCGAGGCCAGCAAGAGGACGGGATCACGTTCACGCCGCTGTTGGTGGTCGACGACGACGGCAAGACGCATGTCGGCAAGGACCTCGGTCGGGCCGTTGTCAAGGGGAAGCTGGTCGGCGAGGAGAAGGGCGACAAGGTGAAGGTCTTCAAGTACCGGCCGAAGACCGGCTATGCGAAGACGCAGGGCCACCGGCAGATGTACACACTCGTCGAGATCCAGGACATCAACATGGGCCGCCGGTCTGCCGCAAAGAAGGAAGGAGAAGGGGAGTAGCGGCCTTCTGCTACCCTCGACCACCGAGATGGCACACAAGAAAGGCGGCGGCTCAACCCGTAACGGGCGGGACTCCGAGTCCAAGCGACTCGGCGTGAAGACCTTCGCCGGGGAGACTGTTTCGGCAGGCTCCATTCTCGTCCGGCAGCGGGGCACGAAGATCCATCCGGGTGTCGGAGTCGGAAAGGGAGGCGACGACACGCTCTTTGCCAAGGCGCCCGGCGCTGTTCGCTTCCATTCCTCCGGCGGCCGCCGATTCGTCTCGATCGTCCAGAGCTAGCTTCTCCCTCGGTTCCCCGGCCCGTCCACTCGGAAACCAAGCCGGGTTTCGCGCCTGAAAAAAGTCTGACTCTTCCTGAAAAACATCTGAATTTTGGTTGCCAAGGCCTCCCCGGCGCGTAAGGATGACGCCTTGCCCTGCATTCCTATTCCGTGGAGGTCTGAGCCATGATGCGTTGGATCGTCGGCTCGAGTCTTAAGTTCCGCCGTTTCATCGTGGCCATCGCCGCGGGACTTCTGTTTCTCGGGATCGTTCAGCTGAGGAGAGCTCCGGTCGACGCGCTCCCCGAGTTCAAGCCGCCCCAGGTCGAGTTGCAGACGGAAGTCCTCGGGCTCTCCGCGGAGGAGGTCGAACAGCTCGTCACCGTACCCCTTGAGCAGGACCTGCTCGCGGGGGTGGCCTTCCTCGACCACATGGAGTCGGCATCGCTGCCTGGCCTTTCCGACATCGTGATGACATTCGAGCCGGGCACCAGCCTTCTCGACGCCAGGCAGGTCGTGTCCGAGCGATTGACGCAGGTCGCCGGTCTCCCGAGCGTCGGCAAGCCCCCCGAGATGATCCAACCCACCTCGTCGACCAGTCGCGCCGCGATCATTCAGCTCTCATCGACAAAGCTCACGCCCATCCAGCTCTCGGTTCTGGGCCGGTGGGTGATCACGCCGCGTTTGCTCGGCGTCCCGGGTGTGGCGCACGTCGACATCTGGGGCCAGCGAGACCGGCAGCTTCAGGTTCTGGTCGACCCGAAACGGCTCCGGGAGAAGGGCGTGAGCATCGATCAGATCGTCCGGAGCACGGGTAACTCGCTCGACGTCTCCCCGCTTTCCTTCATCGAGGCCGCGAACCCGGGGACCGGCGGGTTCATCGACACGCTGAACCAGCGCCTTCAGGTTTTCCACGAGCAGTCCATCACCAACGCCAGGGAGCTCGGTGAGGTGTCCGTGGAGAACGCCGAAGGAACCACGACGAATCCAAGTGGGAAGCAACTTCGTCTGAGCGACGTTGCCACTGTGGTCGAGAACCATCAGCCGCTCATAGGCGACGCTCTCTGCTCGGGCGGCGGGAGCTGCCTCCTGATGGTTATTCAGAAGTTCCCGGGGTCGAACTCGGTCGAGGTGGCTCGGGGCGTGAATGAAGCGTTCGACGCCATGCGTCCAGGCTTGGGTGGCGTGCGAATCGACACGTCGATCTACCGGCCGGCCACCTACGTCGAGAACAGCTTCGGTCATTTGGGCCGGAACCTACTTATCGGCGGCATCTTGATGCTGCTTCTCCTCGCCCTGCTCTTCTTCAACTGGCGCACCACGCTGATCACTGGCGTCGTGGTGCTCGTTTCGGTTGCCGCCGCCGGGCTGGTGCTGTACTTCGCCGGAACCACGTTCAACACCATGGTCGTGGCCGGCTTGGTGATGGCCCTCGTGGTCATCGTCGACGACGCGGTCATCGAGGTCGCCAACATCCAAAGTCGAGTCCGACGCCATCGCGCCGGGGGCGATGGGGCGCCGGCCTGGAGGATCGTCCTGGACGCGGCCCTCGAAATGCGACGACCGATCATCTTCGCCGGGCTCATCGCGGTGGTTGCGACCGTACCCGTGTTCTTCACGAAGGACGTCGCCGGCGCGTTCCTCCCGCCACTTGCTACCTCGTTCTTGCTGGCCGTCGCGGTGTCGATGGTGGTCGCGCTCACGTTGACCCCCGCCCTAGGTCTGGTGCTGCTTCCCTCCGACCGCGTCGAGCAGCCTGAGCCTGCTGCGATG
>DASVPT010000307.1:0-3792 GCA_036389535.1 Actinomycetota bacterium | reverse complement strand
AGTCGGCCTGCGTGCCGTTCGGCGAGAAGTAGTTCGTTCCCCCGCCGAAGCTCCCGAAGTACTTGCCGTACGGGGTGCTGTAGGTGGGGTTGTTGGCGATGGAGGAGCTGATGAGATGTGTCGGCGTACCGCTGCTTCCGCCCGGCGAATGGGTGGGGCCGCCGCCGGGGGGATTCGTGGGTGGGGGCTGCTGCCCCGGCAGGGGGTTCACCGGGAGCGGCGGCGGGGTGGGAGTGGGGGAATAGAGGATCTGCTTGGTCACCGGGTTGAAGACGACCCCGTTGACGGTGCGGCACAGTCCCTTATACGTGCCCGACAGAATGGGGAAGGTGCCAACTGGGCAGATGCTGGTGGGAGCCGGAGGCAGCCCGACCTGAGCCCGCGTCCCGGCGGTCGCCGGTCCGGCAAAGAAGATCGCAGCTGTCGAAGCGAAGAGCGTGAACGTCGAAGCAAGCAACCAGGCCCGCGGTCTCATCACACCCCCTGTTTCGTTTCCCCTCGTCTGGCCCGCATATCTAGTTCGTTCGATCCCCTTCGCAGTGGCCCCATTTTGCGGGTCCTTTGGCGTTCCGTCAACGCGACGCCGGCGCCCGCCTCGGTGACGGAAGGGCTGCTCAGGGCCGGGGCTGAGGGCCCCTACTCGGGCTTGGCGGGGCGCTGCATCCAGTCGCAGCCTGGCGGCTCGTAGTTCTCCCGTGACCACGTGGCGCACGAACCGTACTGGCTCACCAGAGGAGCGGGCCGGAACTCGTCCTTGGTGGGGTCGTCACACGTGGGGAAGACCTCGGGGGTCGGCGGCTGGTAGGTGATGTCTCGTCCCGGAGCCGCCACGTTGTCCTGCCAGCAATTGCCGGCACCCTCGACGTCCCAGGAGAAATCCTTGCCGTTCGGCTTTACGCTTCCGCCGGGTGTCACGCCCATGATGTTCTTGACGTACCGGTTGAAGTTCGACGTGTCGTTCTGGTGGGTCGGATCGTCGTCGCCGTGGAAGTACGCGGGAACCCAGAACTGCATCGCGCCGAAGCGCCAGTTGTTCCAGACGCGGTTTTCCCGGTACACGTTCTCGTTGCCGCCGGCCAGGAAGAAGCCGGTTCCGATCGCCATCGGGACGCTGGGGCAGACCACGCCTTCTTCGAAACGCTTTCGCGCTTCCGTCATGTCGGCGCACGTCCCGTCGCGGTAGTACTGGTAGTAGTCCTGGTTGTTGCTGTACACGAGGTTGTGCACGAACGTCGAGGAGTCCTGCGGAAGTCCGGGGTGGTTCGGGAAGAAGCTGTCGAGGCTCACGCCGGCGATGTTCTTGTAGAACCGGTTGTTGTGCGCGTAGATGTTGTTGCCCGCCGTCCCGGACAGCCCGAGGGTGTTGTGATGCGACCGGCATCGGCGAATTTCCACGGCCGGGCGGGTTCCCGCCGGAAGGTCTGACGCGGAGCCCGGGTAGATCCCGGAGTCGCCGTTCCCATAGGCCTCACAGTCCTGATAGAGACCGTGGTCCGAAGAGAACGTCAGGAATCCGTACTCGTCGTTCCATCGCGCGAGAACCCGATCGATGGCGTAGCCGTCGGTCTCGATGACGTAGAGGGAGTTGAACTCGGAGCGCTCGACCGTGAAGTTTCGGAAGTAGGCGCCGTCCGCACGGTCGGCCCGAATCGCGTTCAGCTTGGCGAATTTCCCATCGATCACGACGTCGAGCGGCTTCTTGCCGGTTCCCTCGATCTGGAGGCCGCACAGCGCGTTGTCGCACTTGATGTCCTCGTCGGCAGGGTCGTCGCCGAAGATCCCGATGAGGTTCTCCACGTGCGGGCACCGCTTCTGCTCTTCGTACGTGAGGGGTCCGTCGCCGTTGGCGCGTTTGTCGGCGAGCGGCGCGCACTCCTCGCTGAGCGGCGCGGTGCTCGGCTTCTCGGAGTAGACGCCGGGGAGCACCAGGATGCGGGTTCCCTGTTTCGTCACCGCGTCGACGGCGGCTTGGATGTCGTGGTACTGGCAGCGCGCGAACAGCTGTTGGTTATACGACCTGAGCGCTGCGGGGAGCTGCCGGATCCGGCGTGCCGAGCTGTTCTTGCAGACGACGATGGAAGGGCCGGATTGCCGGTACTTCGGAACCGATCCGGTGCCGTCCGGGAACTGCGACGGCCGCTCCTCGTGTGCTGTGGCGATCCCCTGAACCAGCAGGACAAGCAACGCGGCGATGGAAAGTGCACGGCGAACGGTCATGGGCCCGCACAGTGTGGCGCCTGAGCCGCTCCCGCGCAACCTATTCTCACGGTGATGCGCTCGCGACTGGCCTTCGCTGTGGGTGCGGTGATCGCGTCGTCGGCACTGGCGGTGGCCTGCTCGAACGGCGGAAGCGGAACGACCAGGCCCCCGGTTGCTTCGAGCCCGTCGATCACCCCGTCTTCCGCCCCGACCAAGACCCGGACACATCCTCGGCCGGTGCCGCTCTCGCGTGTGCGGGTTCGCCTCACGAGGATCGTCTCGCTCCAGGCCCCGCTGGCCATGGCCGCTCGTCCACACGATTCCCGGCTCTACGTGGCGGAGCAGGGCGGCCGGGTGGTCGCCATCGGGGGCGGCCGCAGTCCCCACGTGGCCCTCGACATCTCTGCTGGCGTCACCGCCGGCGGCGAGCAAGGGTTGTTGGGGTTGGCCTTCTCGCCCGACGGGGAGCGGCTCTTCGTCAACTACACCGATCGGGCGGGCGACACGAGGGTGGTCGTATTCCGAGTGCACGGGGAGGAGGCGGATCCGCGCTCTGGGTTCGAGCTTCTGAAGGTGGATCAACCGTTTCCGAACCACAACGGCGGACAGCTCGCCTTCGGTCCGGACCACCGGCTCTACATCGCCCTGGGCGACGGCGGCGCCGGAGGTGACCCCTTCGGGAACGGTCAGTCGCTGCGAACTCTTCTGGGGAAGATCCTGAGGATCGACCCGAGGCCCTACGGCGCGCGGCCACACCGCATTCCGCCGGACAACCCGTTCGCCGGGAAGCGAGGCGCTTTGCCGGAGATCTGGGCGTTCGGGCTTCGCAACCCCTGGCGGTTTTCCTTCGATCGCAAGACCGGCGATCTGTGGATTGGTGATGTCGGCCAAAGCAGCCGTGAGGAGATCGACTTCGAGCCGGCCGGCTCAAAGGGCGGGAGGAACTACGGCTGGAACCTGAAGGAGGGGACGCTTCCGTTCCAGTCGACGAGTGGAGGCACGCGCACGGTGCCCCCGATCTACGAGTACGAGACGGGCCGGGACGGAACCTGTGCCGTGGTTGGGGGATTCGTCTATCGGGGAAGGCGAATCCCCGGCCTCCGTGGCGCGTACGTGTTCGCCGACTTCTGCCAGGGCCGGATCATGGCCCTTCGGCAAAAGGCTGGGAAGGTGGTCGAGCATCGAGCGCTCGGACCGGTCGTTCCGGAGCTGAGCTCGTTCGGTCAGGACAACGACGGCGAGCTCTACGTGCTGTCGCTGGAGGGGCCGGTCTACCGCCTGGAACCGAAGTAGCGCTCGACCGTCCTCTGACTAATGGACGTGGCCGGCGTGATCGTGCGCGTGCCCGGCATGCGCGGCCTCGTCGGGCGCGGGACGGGCTCCCGGCGCGACGGTCAGACCGAGGGGCTTTCGGACGAGGGTTCTCGTCTCGGTAGCCAGCCGCCTCGCCGCGTCGCGGAACACGCGCCCCGCCGGCGAGTCCGGCTCCGAAACGACGATCGGGATGCCGGTGTCGCCACCCTCCCGGAGCGCGGGCACCAGCGGGACCCTGCCGAGGAGTGAGACGCCGAGCGTCTGCGCCGCGACCTCGCC
>DASVPT010000306.1:0-15392 GCA_036389535.1 Actinomycetota bacterium | reverse complement strand
GTCGAGGTACCAGCTCTGGCAATGGCCGGCGGTCCACACCGTTCCCTCGAAGTCGCGCTGAAGCGCTTCGTTATACCTCTCCTGTACTTCACGTCGGACGTCGACCACATCGACCCCGTGCCGACGCATGCCTCGCAGGGCATCGACGACGTAGTTCAGCTGCGATTCGATGATGTAGATCTGCGAGTTGTGGCCCAGGCCCGTGTTCGGTCCGAGGATCAGAAAGAGGTTCGGAAAGCCGGCCACCGTCGTTCCCTTGTACGCCTGCATGCTGGGGCGCCAGGCGTTGCGAAGCGTAACCCCTCCAACTCCATAGATCCGATTGGCGATCGGTGGATCGGTCACATGGAAGCCCGTCCCAAAAATGACGGTGTCGACCTGGACCTCCTCGCCAGCTCCGGTGACCAGTGAACGGTCCCGGACCTCGGCCACGCCGTCCGTTCGCACGTCGACATTCGGCTGCGTCAGCGCCGGGTAGTAGTTGTCGGAAACGAGGATGCGCTTGCACCCCATGATGTAGCCGGGCGTGAGCTTCCGCCGAAGATCGGGATCCGAGACCTGTCGCGCGAGGTGCAGTCGAGCCAGGCGATCGGCCGCCCGCATGATCGCCGGGTAGCGGAACCCGATGAACCGCGTCTCCATCACCGTGTACAAAGCGCCGCGAACGACCTCCGGCGCGAACGGAATGGTCCGAAGCAGGAAATGCTCCATCTCGGTGATCTGGTGGTCGTACCGGGGGATGACCCAGGGCGCCGTCCTCTGGAACAGGTGAAGCTGGCCGACCCGGGGCTGGATCTCGGGAACGAATTGGATCGCCGAGGCGCCCGTGCCGATGACCGCGACCCGCTCGCCGGTCAGGTCGTGCTGGTGATTCCAACGCGCCGAATGGAAGGCAGTTCCGCCGAAGCGCTCCATGCCCGGGATGGTTGGAATCTGCGGGTCGGTCAGGGGACCCGCGCCGGAGATCAACACACGCGCGGTGAACGTTCCGGCCGAAGTTTCGATTCGCCACCGCCGCTCGGTCTCGTCCCAGGCGGCGGACCGAACGTCGTGCCGAAAGCGAATGTGCGGCCACACCCCGAACTTCTTCGCTGTGGCTCGCAGGTAGTCGAGGATCTCCCAACCCGGAGCGAACCCGCGCGTCCAGTCCGCCTTGAGCTCGAAGGAAAACGAGTACACGTGAGAGGGGATGTCGCAGGCCAGGCCGGGGTAGTGGTTGTCGCGCCACGTGCCGCCAACGTCGTCGTCCCGTTCGAGCACGACGAAGTCCTCGAAGCCCTCCCGCTTGAGGCGGATGGCGGCGCCCAGACCGGAGAACCCGGTCCCGATGATGGCGATGTCCACGTCGCGCCTGTCCATCAATGGCCTCCGTTCGGGCCGATCCAAGGCGAGGAAAACGATCCTTTCAGATAACAACAGGGGCGCCGATTGGCGCCCCTGTTGGCATTGCGACGTTACCGGTGGATCAGCAGTTCAGCAGAACGCTTCCGTTCTCCGGAACCGATGCAGCGGTGCAGGTGAACAGAACCTGTCCGCCCTGCGAGATCGTCACGGTGACGTTGGAGAAGGTGACCCCAACCACTCGAGTGGTCCAGTTGCCGTTGGGGCACCCGGCCTCCTCGGCGCTGGGCGCGGTCGGAGCCGTCGTGACCACACGGAACTTCGCGCGTCCGTTCTTGATCGCGCTTCCGGGGATGGTCTGGGTCCCCGAGACGGCCCTGGTTACCTTGTTCTGCCCCGGCGCCTCGTTTCCGCCCGGGTTCACGCAGTTGACCTGAACCAACGCGGTCGACTGGACGTCGATGACCAGATCCTGGTTGCCGAGGCCGGCCAGCTCACCGGTACACACCAACTGCGTACCGATGTCCGTACACCGCGGCGCGCCGCCCTTGGTGAAGTGCGGGCTGGCGGCGAGCACGGCCTGGGCACCCATCAACAGGGTGGTCGCCGAGAGAACGCCCAGGACGAGCGTTCGGGCTGCAAATCGCTTCATAGAGCCTCCTTTGTGCATAGCCTGCTCCCTGGAGGGGATTGTCTCCAAGTACTATCCTCCTCTCCATCGAAAGTCTTCACCCACACTGGGCGGCGGTGTAGGAGATGCGGAGGATACCGCAGGTCGATTAGGCTACACCAAATGTCCGAACGATGGAAATCGGAAGGTCTGAGATTCACCCGCCGGAATGGTCGTCGGCCGGCCGTGCGGCATCCACGCAGAGAATCCCCGAAAGACCCGGCCCGCGCCGGGATGCTCCATAGAATCACGGCGTGGACTGGGCAGGGTGGGCGACGTTCGGGTTCGTCGCCACGGTCATCCTCACGGGAATCATGGTGGCGAGCCAGCTTCTGGGCCTTTCCCGTATGGACCTTCCTCTCATGCTCGGGACGATCGTCGTCGAGGATCCAGATCTCGCCCGGGTCATCGGTTTCTTCATCCACCTCGCGAACGGGCAGATCTTTGCCCTGCTTTACGCAGCCGCCTTCGCGCTAATCGGCGGGTCCAGCTGGTGGCTGGGCGCACTGTTCGGACTGGTTCACGGGTTGGGCGCCCTCACCGTCATCATTCCGCTGCTTCCCGGCATCCATCCTCGGATGGCGTCTGAGCGGTCGGGGCCCGAGCTGCACCAGGTCCTCGAGCCGCCCGGTCCGATGGGGCTGAACTACGGCCGCGAGACCATCCTGTTCACACTCGCGGCGCATGTTGCGTACGGCGCGCTGCTGGGAGGGTTCCTCAAGCCGCACTAGCGCGCTGCAGCGAGAGCGCGGCCTGGACCAGTGCTGCGTGCGTCAGCGCCTGCGGAAAGTTGCCCAGATGCTCGCCGGAGGTTGGATTCATCTCCTCACCGAAGAGGCCGACATCGTTCGCACGGCCCCCCAACTCCTCGAAGAGTCCTCGTGCCTCCTCTGCTCGTCCGGTGCGGGCAAGCGCCTCGACCAACCAGAAGGAGCACGGAAGAAATGCCCCCTCACCGCCTGAAAGGTCATCCCGGCCCGGGGGATAGCGGTAGAGGAGCGGGCCTCCAGCGCTCAACTCACGCCGAATCGCATCGACCGTTCCGATCACGCGCGGCGAGTTGGGCGGTTCGAACTCGAGCTCCGGAAGAATGAGAAGCGCGGCATCCATCTCCTTCGACCCGTACGACCTCGTATACGCGTTTTTCACGGAGTTGAATCCGCGGGCGCGAATATCCGTGGCAAGTGCGTCGCGTTCTCGGCGCCACCGCTCGACCCGCGATCGCTTCGCCCTCCTGGAGGTCGCCAGGCGAAGGGCCCGGTCCAGTGCGGCCCATCCCATCAGCTTCGAATGGACGTACTGGGTGGGCGACCCACGAACCTCCCAGATCCCCGCATCCGGTTCGGGCCACCGGTCGGCCACCAGATCGGCGAAAGACCTGAGCACTCGCCAGGTGGCGCCATGGAGGGAATTGCCGCTGTCCTCGTAGTACCACGCCGCGTCGATCACCCAGCCGTACACGTCGAGCTGATGCTGCGACGCCGCGCCGTTTCCGATTCGGACCGGCCGGCTTCCCCGGTACCCCGGGGCGTCGCCGAGCTCCCGCTCGCTGATTCCCGGATTTCCATCGAGGGTGTAAAGGACCTGCAGCTTGGGGCGGGTCAGATGGCTGGCCACGAGCAGCCAATGGAGGAACGAGTGACTCTCCTCGACCAGACCGGTCTCGAGGAACGACCGGGCCCCGATGCTGGCGTCGCGAGGCCACGAGAATCGGTAATCCCAGTTACGGCCTCCGCCGACCTCCTCCGGCAAGGACGTGGTCGGCGCGGCGACCGGCGCGCCGGACGGCGAGTACGTCAGCAGCCGAAGCGTGAGGAGGCTCCGAATCACGAGAGGAGAGAGGGGTCCACGATATCTGATTCCTTTGGCCCATTCGCGCCACCAGCGATCAGTCTGGTCCAGCATCTCGAAGGCCCGTTCGGGATCCACGAAGACCATGGGCTGTCGGTCGGCCATACCGAGGACCGCCGTGAAGGGTTTGCCGGGCTCGACCCACACATCCACGTCTCGACCTGGCTCGACCTGCACGTCGGGATCCGTTGTCAGCGCCAGGGCGAGTTTTCCCCGAAAGCACATCAACGCGTGGGAGCGCCGCCCCGCTCGGAGGCGTTCGCCCGAAAGCCCCGTCCGTGGGTCGAACCTCATTCGAATCTTCACCGGACCGCCTCGAGCCTCCACCCTGCGGACCAGAAGCATTTGCGGAACCAGCCGGTCCACGTGCGACACCAGGCCTTCAGTCAATGTGGCCTCGGCGCCATCGGCGGTCCATGTGGTTTCGAGCACGGGCGAGTTCTCCCGGTACCGGCGGCGCGTTTCCCTGACGTCGTCGACGGTCAGCACGAAGGATCCGGCTTCGTTGCCTCCAACCAGCCGGCCGAAGACTGGCTCGTCATCGAATCGGGGGAGGCACAGCCAGTCGATCGATCCCCTGGAGGAGCAGAGCGCCGCGGTCCGGCCGTCACCGATCAACGCGTAATCGGCGATCGGGGGGAGTGGCTCCCCGGTCAGGCCGTCAGTGTGGTTCATGGGGACCGGCGATGATCTGCAGAGCCGAGGCGACGTTGCGGAGCTGTGTCTTGGTCAGTCGTCCGCTGAAATGCTCGCGGATTCCGCGCAGATGCACGTTCGCCGCCTTTCTCACTCGATCCCTTCCTTTGTCCGTGAGCCCAGCGAACACGACGCGGGCATCGTTTTCGTCCCGCCGTCGATCCACCAGGCCCTCGGCGACGAGTTGATCTGCCACGCGAGTCAATCCGCTCGGCGACATCATCACCCGCCGGGCCAGTTCCGCCATCCGAAGGCTGCGACCCGGGGCCCGAGCGAGACGAACCAGGACGTCGTACTCACTCCACGTCAGCCCGCATTCCCGCCGCAGCTCGGCGTCGAGCGTGTCGGTGACCTTGGCGTGGGCGTGCAGCAACGCCTGCCAGGCATCGAGTTCCGCTTCCGTCAACTTGGTAGTCATTCCTGCTTTCACTTTCGAAAGAGCGTCTTCCGATGACCGAGTATACTTCGTAATACAAATGTTGCGAAGCGAAACACTCTATGATGGAAAGCGTGTGCATCCGTGATCGGCGCAGCTGCACATGTCTTCGCCGGGTTTGGAGTGGGGCTCGCGCTCGCCGGCGCTCCGGGCCCGGTGCAGGCCATCCTTTTCGCCGAGGCGATGCGTGGCGGCATCGGGCGGGGGATTCGGGCCATGGTCGGTGCGAACGGCACGTTCGGCCTGATGCTGGTCGCGCTGGCCCTCGGCATCTCCCTCGCCCCACCCAGCGGTGTGGTCCTCCGCGCGCTCAAGGTGGTGGGAGGTGGATTCCTGCTCTGGCTGGCCGTGGAGGGCTTCCGGTCGGCTTCAGAAACGGCCCAGGGGACCGTCGAGCCGCGACGGAGCCTGCCGCCGACGGCGCGAGGAACGCTGGCCGTTCTCCTCAACCCAGGGGCGTGGCTCTTTCTGGGCGCCGTGGCATCGCCGCTCCTGGGAGCCGCCACTCGCGACGGCGGCACGGCGAGCGCGCTGCTTGTCGTGTTGGCGCTGGTGATCGGCGTGATGATCGGAGACGGAGCCGTCGTGGTCTTCGCCGGCGTGGGTCTCCGGCGCGCCGGGCAGCGGGTCGAGACGTGGGTCCGACGGGGGCTGGCGATCGTGCTGGCGGGGTTGGGTCTGTGGCTGATCGTGGGAGGCGTGCTCGGATGAGCAGGATCCTGGTCGGCGTGAACGTTTCGGCGGAGATCACCCCGGGCCGCGATCCGGTGGCCGAGGCGCGGCGGGCGGAGGAGGTGGGTTTCGACTTCGTCTCCTCGTTCGATCACCTTCACGGCGAACAACCGACGTATGAGCCCTGGACGCTGCTGTCCTGGATCGCCGCGGCGACGTCCGCCATTCGGGTGGCGACTCGCGTGCTCGCCGTTCCGTACCGGCATCCGCCAGTGCTGGCGAAGATGGCCGAAACGCTCGACCGGCTTTCCGGAGGAAGACTGATCCTCGGACTGGGCGCGGGCTACGTTGATGAGGAGTTCCGAGCGTTCGGCCTGGGAACGCGGACCCCCGGCGAGAAAATCGCCGGTCTGGAAGAGGCTATTCGAATCATCCAAGGGGTCTGGTCCGAAGAACGCCTCACGTTCGAGGGGCGCTTGTATCGAACGGACGGGGCAGACGTCCGACCGAAGCCGGAGCACCGCATTCCGATCTGGCTCGGAACCTATGGTCCGCGCGCGCTCGAGGTGACGGGTCGTCTGGCCGATGGATGGATCCCCACACTTGAGCTGGCCCCGCCAGACCGGGTCGTGGCGATGCGTGAGCGGGTTCTGGACGCCGCCAGAGACGCCGGGCGATCGCCCGAAGACATCCTCTGCGTCTACAACGTGGGAATTCGCGTGGACGAGGACGCCGAACCGGCGCCGGGCGTCGTGTCGGGCCAACCGGAGGCGGTGGCCGACCAGCTGCTGCAGCTCACCCGGCTCGGATTCGGCGCGTTCAACCTCCTGCCTTCGGGACCTGCGCTCGAGAATCAGGTGGAACGGATAGGCCGGGAGGTTCTGCCGGCGCTCAGGAGCGCTGTGTGAGCGAAAAGGGGGCGGGTTCGCGTCCCGCCGCTCAGCGGCTCGAAAGAGCCTCGAACACCGGGACCGGCTCTGAGAACCCCTTCAAGTCCACCGGCCCGATCTCCCGAAACCGAACAGCGGCCGGGGCGGCCAACTCCATGACCTCACGCGTGACCAGCGTCTGGCCCGCTCGCGCGTACGCGGCGATGCGGGCGGCCATGTTGACCGTTCGTCCGTAGTAGTCCCCGTCCTGAAGCACCACCGGCCCGGCAGCTAGCCCGGCGTGTGCCGGCAGGCCGACCTCGGGAGCCCGTTCCACGATTTGAAGGATGCCGCTCACGGCTTCGCCGGGGTCACGGAAGTAGACCATCACGCCGTCGCCCAGCCACTTCACCGCCTCTCCGCGATGCCCCCGCGCCACGGTGTCGACGAGCTCCGACAGCTCCCCGGCGAGCCGCGCAACGGCCTGGTCGCCCCACTCCTCGGTGAGCCTGGTGTAGCCGGCGAGGTCCACGAACCCGAACGCCGGCGGTCGTTCCGGACGCTCATAGAGACCCATCTCGTCAAGGATGAACTCGATTCCCTCGATCGTGTACTCGGTCCACCGCCGCTCCTGCATCCTGCGATACGTCGTGAGGATGTACCGCTCCTGCAGGGGACTGAGCTCCGCCCCGAGTTGGTTCGAAAGGTCCACCGCCTCCCGATAGCTGAGGCCCTGACTCATGAAGCGGCCGACGTAGTAGGTGTCGAACAGCGTCGCCTCGGCCTCGGCGATCCGCCGCATGGCATCCACGTAGACGCGGGAGCTGCGAATGAGCGCGTCACGGTCGAGGGCGGTCAGGGCCAGCCGAACCAGTCGAAACACGTCCCATTCATCCTCCCGGATGCGGTCGTCCGGGCCCGGGCGCAGGTAACCCATCGACTGGACCACGTCGAGGACGACGTCCAGTTCGAGATCCAGCTCGCCGGCGAGCTCGCGATAGGTGGTCTGGGTCAGCGCCGCGAAGCGGTAGTTCGGAAGATCCATGTACGAGAGCGAGAGCTTCCCTTCCGCGATGGCCTTGCCGACCGATTCGATGGAGAGCCCGGCTCGCTCGCACGCCAGAACCAGCCTGATTCGGTACACGTCGGGGAGCCGAAAGGGCCGCCCGCCCTCTGCTGCCGTCAGGATGTGCGAGGCGACCAGCCGGTCGACGAAATCGGCGTCCACGCCGGCCCGTGCGGCCAGCTCTTCTCGGGAGAGCTCGGGGGATTCCGTGGCCATGTCTGGTCGATGCTACGGCCGCCGAGCGGCCGAGGCGGGCAGGAGGCGCGTGGCCGTCGCCTTCCAGGTCGCCACCACCGGAGTGCCCTGTCCCAGCGCCAGCCGCTCGGCCGAGTCCTCCGTGACCTCCGCAACGATCGCCGGGTCGCTCCCAACCGTCACCCGGACGCGGTTTCCGACGATGCTCATTCGCTGAACGGGGCCAGCGAGCCAGTTCAACGCCGACCCTTCGGGGCGAACCGGCGCAAGCGAAACGTCCCATGGAGAGACCACCGCGCCAACGGCGCCCTGGGCGTCGTCGGTACTGAAGACCCGGGCATTGGTCGAGCCAACGTCGACCTCGGTCAGGTGGCGGACTCGCCGGGCGAACCCACGAACGAAGTTCACTCCGGCGAGGGCGGCGACGAATTCGGAGCGCGGCGCCTGAACCAGCTCTGCGGCCGGCCCCTCTTGAACGATGCGGCCCTGTTCGATGACCGCGACCCGCGAGGCGAGTCCGGCCACGTCCGAGAAGTCGTGCGAGACCAGTATGGCCGGGAGGTGAAGCGCTCGCAGGTGCCCCGCGATCTCGGCCGCGACCTGGGACCTTCCTACCGCGTCGAGGCCCGTGAGCGGCTCATCCAGCAGGAGCACCTCGGGATCGGCGGCAACCGCGCGGGCCAGCGCCACCCGTTGGCGTTCTCCGCCAGAGAGCTCTCGCGGCCGGGCTGCTGCAAGGGCGAGGATCCCGAAGCGATCCAGAAGGTCATCCACAGCAACGACCTGGCCGCGTCGCCGAACACCGAACGCCACGTTTTGCCTCACGGTCATGTGGGGGAAGAGCGCCGCATCCTGGAACACCAGCCCCGTTCGTCTTCGTTCCGGCAGGAGGTCGATTCCACCACGGCGATCGAACAGGGTTCGGCCGTTCACCGTGACGTGCCCGTCGTCGGGCCGGATCAGTCCCGAGATGGCGCGAAGCACGGTGGTCTTCCCGCTGCCCGACGGTCCGAACAGACCGAGCGTCTCATCCGCGACGGCCAGGTTCACGTCGAGGTCGAGACGGGTCAGCCGATGACGGAGGCCGGCCTCGAGGCGATGCTCCATGAGCGCCCTTCGCGCTGTCCGCTTCTTCGAACGAGAACTTTGACCCCCACGAGCAAACCTCCGCTGGCCGCGACGAGCAACGCTGCCATAACGACGGCGCCCGTCAGGTCTCCGGCGCTGAACCGGCCGTAGATCGCCAGTGGAAGCGTCTGCGTTCGGCCTTGAAGGCTCCCGGCGAACATGATCGTGGCGCCGAACTCCCCGAGGGCACGGGCGAGCGCCAGCCCAACTCCCGCCGTCAAACCGCTCCTGGCGAGTGGCACCGCCACGCGGGCGAAGGCGGCCGCCTCGGAAGCGCCGAGCGTCCGAGCCGCACTGAGCAGCTCGGGGTCGACCGAGGCGAAGGCCGCGAGGGCCTGGCGAACGTAGAACGGGCTCGCCACGAACGCCAGCGCCATGACCACCGCTGCCTGGGTGAACGGGAGTTCCACACCGAACGCCCGGAGCGCCCCTCCGGCCACTCCGAACCGCCCGAAGGCGGCGAACAGCGCCAGGCCCGCCACCGCAGGGGGAAGCACCAGCGGCAGCTCGAGCATGGTCGTGACCAAACTGCTCCCTCGAAACGACCGCGTCGCTAGCAGGTACGCCGCGGGGGTTCCAAGGACCACCATCAGCGCGACGGCGATCGTGGATGTCTTCACGCTGACGACGAGCGCGTCGACCGCCACGGGCGAACGAAGCTCGGCGGCGAGATCGTGGATCGGAAGCCGCGCGAACAGCGCCACCAGTGGAAGCGCGATGAACGAGAGAAGGATCGCCGTTGCCAGACCGAAGGCCGACGCCAGCGCGGCGCTTCCCCTAGCCACTGCCGGCGGGGGAGAGCGGGGGTCCGAAACCCGCCGAGCGAAGGATGCGCTGGCCGGGACGCGCCAGGACGTACCGCACGAACGCGTCGGCTGACGCTCGGTGGCCGCTCCCTTTCAGCACCGCGATCGGGTACTGGATGGGGAGGCGAGCGACGGACGGAAGCGGAAAGGCCCGGACGTCCATCGCGGCGGCAAGCGCGTCGCTCTGGTAGACGAACCCGGCGTCGGCCTCCCCGGACCGAACTTTCGCCAGGATGGTTTCGGCGTCGGGCTCCTCACTGACCACGCCGTCCAGCACTCGTTTGGAGAAGTCCGGGCCGTAGATCGAATCGAGAAGCCGCAGGGCGGTTCGTGTGTAAACGCCGACGGGAACCGTGTCGGACCCGACGACGATCTTCAGCCCTGGTCGCTCCAGATCCCGGAGCGACGCGATTCCTGCCGGGTTCGACCCCGGCACCACCATGACGAGACTGTTCGTGCACATGACGTACGGTGGGTCGATGAGCCCGGCGGTCGACAACCGGTCGGCGTACCGGCCGCTGGCACCGGCGAAGACGTCCCCCCGAGCGCCCTGCTCGATCTGCGTCACCAGCGCATCCGTCCCGGCAAACGAGAACCGAACCGAAACGCCGGGATGCGCCTTCGAGAATCCCTGGCCGATGAGAGGAAACACCCGGGTCAGCGAGGCAGCGGCAAGAACAGTGATGGAAGTCGAAGAGTGGTCGTCCAAGCGACCAGACGGTGCAGTGCATCCCGACAGGACGACGAGCGCCGCGACCGCCGCGACGACGCTCCGCCTCAACGGGCAACCGATCCCTCTCTGGAGACCATCACCGACGTCGCCTTGATTGTTGCCACAACCGGAATACCGGGGGCCAGCCCAAGCTCGTCGACCGCGTCCCTCGTGATGGCCGCGGCCAGCATGTAGGGCCCGGCTTTGATCTCGACCACCGCCATGACGCCATCCGCTTCAACGGCCCGAACCGTGCCGGCGATGCGGTTCCTGGCCGAAAGGGTTCCCCCCGTCCTCAATCTCGGGGCCCGGCCGCTCAGCCGCTCGACCTCCGAGACCGGAACCAGGCGGCGGTTCGCCGCGTCGCGCACCACGCGAATCCGCCCCTCCCGATCCCAACGGCGAAGGGTGTCGAGGCTGATCCCCAACGCGCGCGCCGCATCGCTCGCTCGGAGCTGACGGTCGCTGGATCGGCTGCGCGTCGGCATTTGCCTAGTCTATACCCTGACTATGCCTAGGCGGTGCCAGCCACAGGCTACCGCTCGAGGTCACGGCCCTGATACCGTGCGCGCGCATGGCGGGCACTTCAGACAACGAGGAACGGCTCCCGTCCCTGTCCGATGAAGAACAAGACGTCATCGTCCAGGTCGTGGACATCCTTCGGCGCATTCAGTTCGGCACCGTCGTCATTGTGGTGCAGGACGGAAAGGTCGTTCAGATCGAGATGGCGGAGAAGTTTCGGCTTCGATGAAACCCGTCTGTGAAGAAGATGTCTCGAGGGTTGACCATTCCTCCACTCGCCGATAGGGTTGCCCGGTTCGGCTGACCAGAGACCTGGAGGCCGCGGCAGTTTCTTGCCGCGGCCTTTTTCTTTTGTGGAGGTGTATCGGTTTGAGGCGAATCACCGCCGTCGCAATGTTCGCGTTGTTCGCGGTCTCTTCGGCGGCCTGCGCGAGCTCAGCGGCGCGCGCCAGGGGCAGCGGCGACGTCCTTCGGTTGGGCATCTTCCCGAACCTGACCCACGCACCCGGGCACGTCGCCATCGGGTCGGGGATCTTGAAGCAGGCGCTGGGGAGCACGAAGCTCGACGCCACGGTCTTCAACTCCGGGACGGACGCCGGAAACGCGCTCCTCGCCGGTTCGATTGATGCGACGTACATTGGAACGGGACCGGCGACCTCGCTCTTCGTTAAATCGCGCGGCGGCGTGTCCATCGTCTCCGGAGCCGTCGCGGGCGGCGCTTCTCTGGTGGTGCGAAAGGGCGCCGGCATTTCGCAACCGTCCGACCTCAATGGCAAGAAGCTCGCCGTTCCCGGCATCGGCAACACGCAAGACGTGGCGCTGCGGACATGGCTCGCCTCCCACGGCCTCAAGCCGAAGGAGTCGGGCGGGTCCGTGGCGATCGTCCCGGTGGACAATCCGGAGCTTCCGCAGCTGTTTCGGTCCGGCCAGGTCGATGGGGCGTGGGAACCAGAACCGTGGCCCAGCCTCCTGGAGCAGGAGGGGCTGGCCCAAGAGCTCGTGGACGAAGCGTCGCTGTGGCCGCGCGGTCAGTTCGTGACCACCGTGCTGGTCGTCTCGAAGCCCTATCTGGAGGCGCATCAGGACGTGGGCAAGCGGCTGGTCGAAGCCAACGTGAAGGCCATCGATCTCATCCGGAAGGACCCCGCTCGAGCACAGTCGATCGCTGCCAGTGAGCTGACCAAGGCGGGGGCACCCCAGCTCCCGGCCGCCGTCGTGCAGGCGGCCTGGAAGCGGCTCACCTTCACGTGGGAGCCGCTGGCTGCCTCGGTCCAAAAGAGCGCACAGAACGCGTTCGCGCTGGGCTATCTGGACAGCAACCCGACGAACATCGCTGAGATCTTCCGGCTGGACCTCCTCAACGCCGTACTACGAGCGCAGGGCGAGCCGCCCGTGCAGGGGACCGCATGAGCGCTCAAGCGGTTTCGACTCTTTCCGTCGACGAGCGCCCCCTCGCGCCGGCGAAGCTCTCGGCCCGCGGCGTCCACAGGACGTTCTCGGCCGGTAGGCGGGAGGGTCACACCGCCCTCGCGGACGTTTCGCTCGACGTCGCTTCGGGCGAGTTCGTCTGTCTGATCGGGCCTTCGGGCTGCGGCAAGTCGACGCTCCTGAATCTGTTTGCTGGCCTCGACAAGCCGACCAGTGGGGAGATCCTCCTCGACGGGAAACCGATCGCGGGGCCGGGTCCCGACCGGGCGGTGCTCTTTCAGGACCCGGCGCTGTTCCCGTGGCTCAGCGTGGTTCGAAACGTCGAACTGGCGCTCAAGCTCATCGGAGTGCCGAAGGGAGAGCGGCGCGAGCGAGCCATGTTCTGGCTGAAGAAGGTTCACCTGACGCGGTTCGCGAACTCACAGCCCCACGAGCTGTCGGGAGGAATGCGGCAGCGCGCCGCGCTGGCTCGAGCGCTGGCGTGCCGCCCGGAGGTGCTCCTCGCCGACGAGCCGTTCGCGGCGCTCGACGCCCAGACCCGGGAGATCCTTCAAGACGAGCTGCAGCAGGTGTGGTCGGAGACCCGGAACACGTTCGTCTTCGTCACCCACAACGTACGCGAGGCGGTCTTTCTCGCCGACCGGGTGATCCTGATGTCCGCTCCGCCGGGGACGCTCGTCGCCGAACACCGCATCGACGCACCGCGGCCTCGCGAGTTCGAAGACGTCCTGCTGTCGAAGGTCGTTGTCGACATCCACGATCACTTGCTGAGGGAGGTGGAAAAGGTTGTCTCGCTGGAAAGCGATCCTCAAGAACGTCGGGCCTAGGTTCGCCGCAATCGGCGGACTGGTCGCGGTGTGGTGGCTGGTCAGTCGGAGCGGCTTCTTCGACCGAACCATCCTCCCCTCGCCGGCGACAGTATGGCGGGCGCTCGTTCACAACTTCTCCGGGGACGACGGCATCGCCGTGGCCGCGGAAAAGAGCCTGCTTCGCCTGGCGATCGGTCTTGGGCTCGCCATCGTGGTCGGAACCAGCATCGGAGTGGCCATGGCCGCGTCCGAGACCGTGCGACGAAGCGTCGGCGCTCTGATGACCGGCCTCCAGGCACTTCCCTCCATCTCGTGGCTGCCCCTGGCGATCCTCTGGTTCGGCCTCACCGAGCGGGCGATCCTTTTCGTCGTGATCATCGCGGCCATCCCCGCGGTCGCCCTGGCCACGACGGGAAGCGTGCGCCTGGTGCCGCCCCTGCTGGTTCGGGCGGGCCGAACGTTGGGAGCGCGCGGGTGGCGCCTGTACCGCGAAGTGGTGGTTCCGGCTGCCATACCCGGATACGTGGCAGGTCTCACACAATCGTGGGCCTTCGCGTGGCGCGCCCTCATGGCCGGGGAGCTCATCGCCACCGGCGCCCGAGGACTTGGCCATCTCCAAGATGTGGCGCGGCAACAGTTCGACGCTCCCAAGGTCATGGCCGTCATGGTGATGATCGTCGCCATCGGGATGGCGGTGGATTTCGTCCTGGGAACACTCGACCGTCGGGTCAGGGCCCGTCGCGGACTGCTCACGGAGATGCCAAGCTGATGCTCCGTGGAAACGCTCACGTGGGAGCAGGTTCGCGCGTGGCGCCTGGGGCGCCACCACCTCATCGAGCGAGCGCCTCGCCGCCGCATTCTCGAGGTCGTCTCGGCCCTGTGCGGCGTGCACGCGCAGGTCGCCTCGGCGGCTGAGCTTCAGCTCTGGGCCCGCGTCGACGGGATCAAGCCGAGCGACGTTCGTGAGGCGCTGTGGGAGCGGCGAACCCTCGTCCGCACCTGGGCGATGCGAGGGACGCTCCACCTCCTGACCGCCGAAGATCTTCCGCTCTACGTCGCGGCGCTGCGCACACACGACCGGTGGTGGAAGGGCGCCTGGCTCAAGTACATCGGGATGAGCGGACCAGAGCTCCGCTCGCTTCTCGAGGCCATCCGGGCCTCGCTCGGATCGCGGCCGCTCACCCGGAGCGAGCTTGCCGACAAGGTCGCCTCACGGGTTGGCCCAGCGGCGGAGAAGCACATGCTGTCGAACTGGGGCGAGATGCTGAAGCCGGCGGCCTTCCACGGTTGGCTGATGTCGGGGCCGCCCCGCGGCCAGAACGTCACGTTCGTTCGCCCGGATCGGTGGATGGGGAAGTGGCGACAACGACGCCCCGATGAGGCCTGGCGCCAGATCGTTCGCCGGTACCTCGCCGCGTACGGCCCGGCGGGGCGTGAGGAGTTCGGGCGCTGGTGGGGTCTGCAAGCGGCGCCGGCCGGCCGCATCCTCGAGCAGGCAGCCGACGATCTCACGGAAGTCGACCTCGAAGGCCGCAAGGCGTGGGTGTGGAGCGACGACCTGAGCGAGATGCAGCGATCCGCGATCGATGAATCGGTTCGCCTGCTACCCGCGTTCGACGTCTACGTCGCGGGGTCGCGACCGAAGGAGTCGCTGGTCGAGAAGCGACTGCAGCCAAAGGTGTTTCGCCAGGCTGGGTGGATCTCGCCGGTGATGCTCGTCAACGGGGTCATCGCGGGTGTCTGGAGCCACGAGCGAAAGGGACGGCGGCTCGCCGTCACCGTTCAGCCGTTCGGTCGCCTCTCCACCGGAGAGGAGACCGTCATCAACGAGGAGGCGGATCGGTTGGGCGAATTCCTGGATATGCCGGCGGTCGTGTCCTACGCCCGCCCCTAGCCGGTTAGACCCCGGGCCGTTCGCCGACGCCCGAGGCAACCTCTCGCGACCGTCCTTTGCCGCCGGCGTCCGGATGCAGCGGCGGCGTGTCCATCCCGGCGCCGGCCCGCAGCCCCTCGAAAAATTCTCCGATCGCGTCGAGCGAGGTGTGCTTCGGCTCCCATCCAAGCTCGTCACGGGCCCGTGTGAAGTCCATCACCGGGAGGCTGAGCGCCAGGTCGAACAAGGTTGGGCTGGATGGGATGAGGTGCAGATGCCACGCCGCGGCCATCGCGCGTCGAATCAACCATCGAGGGA
>DASVPT010000305.1:0-2569 GCA_036389535.1 Actinomycetota bacterium | reverse complement strand
CCCTTCCGGCCCGAGGTTCCGA
The DNA here is from genome assembly GCA_036389535.1 of Actinomycetota bacterium. Taxonomy (GTDB): domain Bacteria; phylum Actinomycetota; class UBA4738; order UBA4738; family UBA4738; genus JALYGK01. The sequence continues at coordinate 2,547 of DASVPT010000305.1, read as the reverse complement.
GAGGGTTCCAAGGATGGTCCGACGGGTAATAGTAAGGAAACCCCCCAATAAAGGAGGAGTTTGCCATGGGCGAAGGAACTGGTGACAAGGCTGAAGGCAAGGTCGACGAGCTCAAGGGTAAGGCCAAGGAGAAGATCGGCGACCTTTCCGACGACGAAGACCTTCAAGCCGAAGGTAAGAAGGACGAGCTGAAGGGCGAAGGCAAGGGCGCTTGGGGCACCGTCAAGAACGCCGGCGAGGACCTCAAGGACAAGGCCAAGGACGCGATCGACTAGCCTCCGTCAAAGCAGCGAACTCGCGAGGCCGGGGCACACGCCCCGGCCTCGTTTGTTATCCAGCCACCGCGACAGCCGTCGTTCCGCCTCTCGCCCGGCACTGTCCCCCATTCGCGGGACAGCATCGACCACGCGAGGGTGACTCCGAATTGATGCCAACGGCTGATGGGCAGGCATAAGGCCGAGGGGTACGTTCCGTCCTGCGTCGCACACGGGGCCGCTCGTCATTTGCGCGCACATCATTGTTCGAAGCGAGCTGAAAGGGTTTCGAAGGTGAGCCTTCCGCAAGGACAGGAACCGACACGCTCTCAGGAAGACATCGCCCCACTCCGGCCCGTCCCGAACGCGGAGTACACCGTCGCTCGCGCACTCGCCGAAATCGGCGACCTCGACAACGCCACTCCAAAGATCTTGAAAGCGGTGTGCCAGAGCCTGGACTCGGAGCTCGGCCTCATCTGGAAGGTCGACGACCAGGCAAACGTCCTTCGCTGCACCGCCACCTGGCACGCGCCGTCGGTCAACCTCTCCACGTTCAGCCGCCGGAGCCGGTTCATCGTTTTGCGCCGCGGCGACGGCGTTCCGGGCCAAGTCTGGGCGTCGAGCCAACCGGTCTGGATGCCGGACGTTCGGGAGGACTCGATGTTCAACGGATCCGCCATCGCGGTCCGGCACGGGCTCCGTTCAACCTTCGCCTTTCCCATCTTGGATGGGCCGAAGGTCCTCGGAGTCATGCAGTTCTTCTGCCGCGAGGTGAAGGAGCCGGACGACGCCCTGGTGGAGCGGATGGCGACCGTCGGAATGCAGATCGGGCAGTTCATCAACCGAAAGAAGGCCGAAGAGGAACTCCAGCGAACGGAAGCCCTGTACCGGCTCGTCGTCGAGCACACACAGGATCTGGTGAACGTCATCGACGCTGAAGGCAAGCTGGTCTATGTCTCGCCGTCACACGAGAGCGTGCTCGGCTACCCCGTGGATGAGCTCATCGGAACGAACACGTTGGATCTCATCCATCCCGATGACGTCCAGACGGCTTCCGACGCGATCCAGGAAGGGTTCGTCGAAGGGAAGGTGTTTCGGTCCGAGATCCGGGTGAAGCACAAGGACGGCCATTGGGTCACCGTCGAGGCCGTCGGGACCGCAATCCGCAACCAACACGGCAAGCCCGTGATGCTCCAAGCGAACCTTCGGGACATCACCGAACGAAAGCGAGCCGAGCGCGAGATGGCCTACCTCGCGTACCACGACAAGCTCACCGGACTCGCGAACCGGGCGATGTTCGAGGAGCTCGCCGAGATGGCCATCGCGCGAGCCCGGCGCCAGGATCTCGCGGTCGCGATTCTCTATATCGATCTCGACAACTTCAAGATGGTCAACGACAGCCTGGGCCACGCTGCGGGCGACGAGCTGCTTCGCCAGGTTGCTGACCGGCTGAGGGTGGTCAGCCGCGACACGGACATCGCGGCGAGGCTGGCCGGTGACGAGTTCCTCCTTTTACTGTCCGACCTTCAGCGCACCATCGACATCACGGGCGGGGGCGCCGACAACGCAAGCCTCATCGCCGAGACCGTGGCGACCCGGACGCACGACTGCTTCACGCAGCCATTCGTCTTGGGGGACACTGAGGTCTTCGTCTCCGCAAGCATCGGGATCAGCATCTTTCCGCTGGATGCCGAGGACGCCCGAACGCTCATGAAGAACGCCGATGCGGCGATGTACCGGAGCAAGAACGCAGGACCTGGCGGCTACGCGCTGTATCCCAGTGAAACCACGGACAACGGCAGCAAGCTCTCATTGGTCACTCGGCTCCGCCACTCGATCGAGGATCGCGACTTCGAGCTGCACTACCAACCGATCGTCGACCTGGTTCGACGCGACATGGTCGGCGTGGAGGCGCTGCTGAGGTGGCGCGATCCCGAACGGGGCATGGTGATGCCGAACGACTTCATCCCATTGGCCGAAGAGATGGGGATGATCGGCGCCATCGGCGACTGGGTGGTCGAGGAGCTGTTCCGCCAGTGGCGGCAGTGGCAGACGCGTGGGATGGATTTCATCGTGAGCTTCAACCTCTCGCCGCGCCAGCTCTGGCATCCAGGTCTCGTCGAAAAGCTGCTGGAACGAACCGACGTGTGGCAGATGGACCCGACCTCGATCCTGGTCGAGATCACCGAATCGAGCGCCATGACCGATCCCGAACGAACGCAGCAGATCGTTCGACAGCTGAGAGAACGGGGACTCAGAATCGCAATCGACGACTTCGGCACCGGCTACTCGT
>DASVPT010000304.1:0-2615 GCA_036389535.1 Actinomycetota bacterium | reverse complement strand
CGGTGCGCGTTCCATCCGACGCGATCGCCCCTCGGGCGGCGCTCGGGTACCTGGTGGGTGCTGCGCTCGGGGCGGTTGGCGCCGCAGGGGTTTGCGACGGCGAGGCCCTTCGCCGCGAGGTCGAAGAGGTGGGAAGCCGACTGAAGATCGCGGCTGATCGCCTCGGGCCCGGCGCTCCCTCCGACCGGAACGAAGCCAAACGCCTGGCGGCGTGGCTTCGAGACGCGACCCCACTGGTGTGGGGAACGGAGGGCGTCGCCGAGACGGCGGCCAAGCGCTGGAAGACCCAACTCAACGAAAACGCCAAGACGCCCGCGTTCTGGGGGGCGCTTCCGGAGCTCGACCACAACGAAGTGGAAGGATGGTCGGGCGGCGCCGGACATGGTTTTCGAGCCGCGATCCTGAGGAGTCGCTTCGAGCCTGATGCGATGGACGGGCGCGTCTCGGCGACGCTCGAGGCCATGGCTTCCGTCGGGCTGGAGTCTCGAGAGGTTTGGGGCGAAGGCGAACGCGCTCTCGAGCAGCTGTTCAGCCTGATCTTGATGGGGGATTACGTCAGCATCTATTTGGCGATCCTTCGCGGCGTCGACCCGACGCCCATTCCGCTGCTATCGGCGTTGAAGACCAGGCGTGAAGCCCTCAAAAGGGAGCCGGGAACCTAGACTCACCCAGGATCACACGGCGACTGAACCATTTGGAGGAGGAGACCATGGACTGCGACGTGAAGGACCTGTTGCTGGCGGAGCCGGGACGGCTTCGAATCGAGTGGGCCGATCAGGAGATGCGGGTTCTCACCCAGATCCGCGAGCGTTTCGAAAAAGAGAAACCCCTCGATGGAATCAGGATCGCTGCCTGCCTCCACGTCACCACGGAGACGGCGAACCTGGTCAGAACGCTCGTGGCCGGCGGCGCTGAGGTCGCGCTTTGCGCCTCCAACCCGCTCTCGACGCAGGATGATGTAGCCGCCGCCCTCTGCGAGGAGCAGGGCATCGATGTCTACGCCATCAAGGGTGAGGACAACGAGACCTACTACCGGCACATCAATTCGGTCCTCGACCACAACCCGCACATCACCATGGATGACGGCATGGATCTCGTGGCCATGCTTCACCGGGAACGCCCCGACCAGCTGAAGGAGGTCCGGGGCGGAACGGAGGAGACGACCACCGGAGTCATTCGCCTTCGGGCCATGGCCGCGGACGGCGTGCTGGCCTATCCGATCGTCGCCGTCAACGATGCCGACACCAAGCACCTGTTCGACAACCGATACGGAACCGGGCAGTCCACGATGGACGGCGTCATCCGCGCCACGAACGTTCTCCTGGCCGGCCGAACCGTGGTGGTCTGCGGGTACGGCATGTGCGGCCGCGGCGTCGCTTCGCGGGCCCGCGGACTGGGCGGACGCGTCATCGTGTGCGAGATCGACCCGCTCTCGGCGCTGGAGGCGCTGATGGATGGGTACCAGGTGATGCCCATCCGGGAGGCGGCGCGAATCGGAGACGTCTTCATCACGGTGACCGGCGACACGAGCGTCCTGCGGCGTGAGCATTTCGAGGTGATGAAGGACGGCGCCATGCTGGCCAACTCCGGACACTTCGACGTGGAGATCGACAAGGCGGCGCTCGCCGAGATGGCCACGAACGTGAGACGGATCCGAGAGTTCGTCGACGAATACCGGCTGCCGGACGGACGACGGGTGAACCTCCTGGCCGAAGGCCGGCTGGTCAACCTGGCCGCCGCAGAGGGCCACCCCGCCGCCGTGATGGACATGTCCTTTGCCAATCAGGCGCTCTCGGCCGAGTGGATCGTTCACCAGGGCGGCGGTCTCGCCCCCGATGTCTATGGGGTTCCGACCGACATCGACCGCGAGGTCGCCCGGCTCAAGCTCGCCGCTATGGGGACGGAGATCGACCAGCTCACCCAGGAGCAGGAGGCCTATCTCGCCTCGTGGGAGCACGGGACCTGAGGAAGAGCGCCGGGGAGAGCGGATGAACGGCGCGCGACGGGATCGTGCTTCCGAGGGCGGTCCCATCAGCGTCCAGACCCGGTTCGAACGGTTCCCCGCCGCGGTCAAGGGCGCCTTCGTCATGCGGGGGGCCGACGGGAACCCCCACGCGGTGCGAGTGGATTCGGCCCGCGTGCAACGGTTTCCGTCGGGAGCCGGGACGCCGTTCAGCGTTGAGGAACGGCTGCTGGACGCGAACCCCATCCGCGACTTGTTCGTCCCATTCGAGGCGCCCGTTCTCGATCTTCCTCCGGGCTGGTACGTGATCGAGTCCTCCATTCAGGTCGATGGCGCCAGGACGTGGACGTTTTCCAGCCGTCCTTTCTCCGTGCCGTGGCCCAGGAGCGACGTCAGGCGGGGGTCGGTTGCCCTCGGCAAGGCAGTGAGAGCGGGTGACCAGAGGTTCTCGCTCGAACGCGTGGAGATGAATCCCAACTGGGCGGCCGTGATCTGGAAGCCCATCCGTCCATCGGGGGGCAGCACCGACGCCTCGAGTCTTGCCTCGGGCGGGGCCGACGAACCGGACGCGAGCGGGGTTCTCCTGGCCGACGATCGAGAGCTCGAAATCATCCCGGAAACCGCGGTCGGCGTTCCACAACTTCGGTCGGCG
>DASVPT010000303.1:0-13338 GCA_036389535.1 Actinomycetota bacterium | reverse complement strand
TACCCCATGGGGGCGAACCCGAGCTTCATGGACCTTCTACGAGCCGGCACGCCCGTTCCCCAAACGCCATCTGAGACACGCATGGAGCTGAGTCACGGAACCACCGTTATCGCGTTGAAGTTCGCCGACGGCGTGATCATGGCCGGTGACCGCCGGGCCGTTGAGGGGTTCAGCATCGCGGATGAGCGGATCGAAAAGGTCTTTCCGGCAGACGATTACTCCGCCATCGGCATCGCCGGTGCCGCCGGGCAGGCCATCGAGATCGTCCGGCTGTTCCAGACCGAGCTTGAGCACTATGAAAAGGTCGAAGGTGACGCCCTCTCTCTCGAAGGAAAGGCGAACCGGCTCGGCCAGATGATTCGGCAGAACTTCGCCTTCGCCCTTCAGGGACTCATCGTCGTGCCGCTGTTCGCCGGCTATGACGTCCGTAAGGGAGAGGGCCGGCTCTTCCGATACGACGTCACTGGCGGACGGTGGGAGGAAGCCGACTTTCACGGGACCGGGTCCGGGGCGGTTCACGCACGAGCCACGTTGAAGAAGAGATTTCGTCCAGGTCTCGACCGCGAAACCGCCATTCGGGCGGCGGTCGAAGCGCTGTACGACGCGTCCCAGGAAGACGTGGCCACCGGCGGGCCGAACGTCCTTCGCGGAATCTATCCGTCGGTCAGGACCATCACCGCGGAGGGTGTCGTGGAGGTGGCCGAAGATGAGCTTCGCTCGGCGTTCGAGTCGATCCTCGGCGAGACCCACGAGACGCAGCCGCGCCGCTCTGCCAGCCCAGCACGCGAAAACGAAGAGCACCAGTCTTCATCCTGATGGCCTTTCAGCCGTACGTCTCGCCCGAGCAACTCACCAAGGATCGCTCCGAGTACGCTCGGAAAGGGATCGCCAAGGGAAGGTCAGTGGTCGCCTTCGAGTACGCCGACGGCATCCTGTTCGTGGCGGAGAACCCCAGCGGCACGCTTCGGAAGATCTCCGAGATCTATGACCGCATCGCCTTCGCTGGGGTCGGGAAGTACAGCGAGTACGAGAACCTCAGGATCGCCGGGGTCCAGCTGGCCGATGTTCGCGGGTATTCCTACGGCCGGGAAGACGTGACGGCCAAGACGCTCGCCAACGCGTACTCGCAGGCGCTCTCCAACATCTTCACGGTGCAGATCAAGCCGTACGAGGTTGAGATCTTGGTCGGTCAGGTCGGCGACACGTCGGCGGAAAACGAGCTGTATCACATCCTGTTCGATGGAAGCGTCGCCGACGAGCGCGGTTTCGTTGCGGTCGGCGGCCGCGCCGACGAGCTCGGAGACAAGCTGCGTTCCGGATACAGCGAGAACCTTTCCCTTCAGGATGCCGTGAAGCTGGGCGTCAATACGCTTTCGTCGCTGGAGGAGCAGCCCATCGACGCGCCGAACCTCGAGGTCGCGGTGCTGGATCGAACCAGGGAGCGGAGAAAGTTCCGCCGCCTTCTCGACGCAGAGGTTGACCACATCCTCAAGGCGTAAGATTCGCCCGAGTCGGAGGCGACAATGAATCGCAGGGGACTGTTCGTATCATTCGTGGGCGTCAGCCTGATCGGCGCGGCGTGCGGTGGCGGAGGAACGGCTGCGCCGCGACCGCAGTCGACAGCTTCGGCAATCGCCGTTCCAACCACTGCGGCACCGGCAGCTTGCAAGCCGTCGGGCACGAAGCTGGAGATCGCCGCGAAGGGAGTTGCCTTCAACAAGCATTGCCTGGCGGCTCCGGCGAACACGCCGTTCACCATCGAGTTCCAAGTCAAGCCCCAAAAGAACCTCCCGCCTGAGGAGGATCCAGAGGGCGCGAATTCGCACAACGTTTCGATCAAGAGCCCCGACTCATTGAAGGTGTTCTTCGCCGGTAAGGTGCTAAAGGCTTTGAAGAGCGAAGCATCGATCGACTACCACGTGCCGCCGCTCGCAGCGGGAACCTACCTTTTCAAATGCGAAGTTCACCCGATGCTGATGTACGGCCCGTTCGTCGTCTCGTAGAACCTCGCCTGACGCGGTAATCGAATACCGACCGCGCGGGACCGGACACCTACACTGTCCTCGTGGATCGGCGGATCTTCGGCCTCGAGAACGAATACGGCGTCACCTGCACCTTTCGGGGGCAGCGCCGGCTGTCTCCGGACGAAGTGGCGCGGTACTTGTTCCGCCGCGTGGTGCACTGGGGGCGTTCCTCCAACGTGTTCTTGGAGAACGGCGCGCGGCTCTACCTGGACGTCGGTTCCCATCCCGAGTACGCCACCCCGGAGTGCGACAACGTCCTTGATCTGATCGCGCATGACAAGGCGGGGGAGCGGATCCTCGAGGCCCTGCTCGCCGCGGCCGAGGTTCGCCTCCACGAGGAGGGCATCTCGGGCGACGTCTACCTGTTCAAGAACAACACCGACTCCGCGGGGAACTCGTACGGCTGCCACGAGAACTACCTGGTCGCCCGTCACGGCGAGTTCGCCCGCATCGCTGACATCCTGATCCCGTTCTTCGTCACGCGGCAGATCTACTCGGGCGCCGGGAAGGTGTTGCACGGGCCTCGCGGCGCGCAGTACTGCCTGTCGCAGCGCGCCGAGCACATTTGGGAGGGCGTATCCTCCGCGACCACCCGGTCGCGGCCCATCATCAACACCCGCGACGAACCGCACGCCGACGCGGAACGGTTCCGCCGGCTGCACGTCATCGTGGGTGACTCCAACATGAGCGAGGTCACCACGTTCCTGAAGATCGGCGTGACGGATCTGGTGGTTCGGATGGTCGAAGAGAACACGGTCATGCGCGACCTCACACTGGAGAATCCGATCCGGGCCATCCGTGAGGTCTCGCACGACATCACGTGCCGCCGGAAGATCCGGCTGGCGACGGGACGGGAGCTCTCCGCGATCGACATTCAGACCGAATACTTCGACCGCGCCTGCAAGTTCATTCAGCGCCGCGGAGCCGACCCGCTCTCCACGCGGATCCTCGCGGAATGGGGACAGGCGCTGGAGGCCTTGGCCGACGGCAGGCCCGAGCGCCTGGTGACCAAGGTCGACTGGGTGGCCAAGCATCAGCTGCTCGAGCGGTACCGGGCGAAGCACGGCATTGCGCTCTCGCATCCGCGGATCGCGCTGATGGATCTGGCGTATCACGATGTCAACCGGGAACGCGGTCTGTACTACCTGCTCGAGCGACGGGGCAAGATGGAGCGCGTCATTCCCGACAAGCAGATTCAGAAGGCGATGCGCGAACCCCCCCAGACCACGAGGGCCCGCCTCCGCGGCGAGTTCATTCGTCAGGCGAAGCAACGGCGCCGCGACTACACGGTCGACTGGGTGCACTTGAAGCTGAACGATCAGGCCCAGCGAACGGTGCTCTGCAAGGACCCGTTCCGCTCCGTCGACGAGCGGGTGGAGCAGCTCATCTCGCACATGTGACCCACACATTCGAAGAGCTCGTGGCCGAAGCGCTCGATGACCTTCCCGAGTGGGTTCGCCAGCGCCTCGAAAACGTTGAAGTGATCGTGGAAGACGACCCGCCCGCCACCCAGCCGCATCTCCTCGGGCTCTATGAGGGCATTCCGCTGACTCGGCGCGCCACCAACTATTCGGGCGTGCTGCCCGATCGAATCACGCTCTTCCGCTCGCGAATCGAGGCCGGCGCCAGGGGCGAGGAGGAATTGAAGGCCCTGGTCCGGCACACCATCGTTCACGAGGTGGCGCACTTCTTCGGAATTTCGGACCAACGCCTAAACGAGCTGGGGCGGTACTGAGGTTCAAAGGGAGAAATAGGAATGAACTCGAAGGCGGCAATAGTGGGAGGGCTGGCGATAATCTCCGGTTCCGCAATGGCTGTAAATGCTCGGCGCATTGCGTCCCAGGGCTGGGCCGGTTACAAACGAAAAGGTAACAAGGAACTCGCGCCCATCGCGTTCATGACGTGGGGGATGCTCCCCTCAGAACGCGCCTGGAGGATATTCCTGCGGGTCGCCGGGACGACTGTCGTCATCCTTGGAATCCTTATCCTGTGGGCTGCTTTCGTGTTGCCGTAGAACCCGACATCCGGCCGAACCACCGGCTAGGTGCCGCCCATGAGGCCGTTCCTTCGACGCGTTGCCCACTTCTTCGGCATCTCGACCAACGCTTAGCGCGCTCGGGCAGTACTGAGGCTCACCGCCACCTGCGGGTGGCCATTCGGCCGGCCAGGACGCCAGCCGCTCCGCCTGCCAGGAAGAACTCGGGGTCGTCGTCAATTGCCCGGCCCATTGACTCGACGTCCACCCCGCTTCGCCTGAGGACGTCGAGCGCCGGCTGACCCGTGGCCTCCACGAGCTGATGCCGCTCTTCCAATCGCGCGGAGCGAAGCGAGTCCCAGATGGCAGCCCTTCTGTGTTCGTCGAGCGTCTGAGGAACGGCGACGTGGACGGGGACCAGCGCCACGCGGGAAAGCGCCGTGATGGCGTGGTGCGAAACGCCCTGATGACGCTCCCGTGGATCGGCGAAGCTCACCCGCAACGACGCGATGGGGCGGCCACCCAAGATTCCGGCCGCGTTGAGGGCCATGGCCGATTCGACGTCGGTGGCGCCCCACATCGTGTTGGTCCCGGTGTTTCCCGGTCCGTCGCCCACGATGATCACGTCCGCGCCCGCGATGGCCTTGGCGGCCAGCAGGCCCGTGAAGGTCGTCACGGTCTCCAGGTCGCCTCCGAAGGCCTGCCCCGATGTCACCACGGCGTCGACCAAGCCCGCGGTTCGAAGAGCGACCACCAGCCGGGAAAGGGCCGCCGGGAGCGCCGCGCCATCCGTCATGACGTACGCCACGCGGTCGGCCCCCGCAGCCTTGGCTCCCGCGGCTGCCGGCGCCAGCAGTGAATGGAGCGGGACCCACACGACCGGAGTCCCGCCCAGATCGTGCGTTCGCAGCATCACCGAGCGGTGGATGCTGTCGTCTTCCTCGACGGCCACGACCTTGACCTGCTCGGGGGTGTAGCGGAGCTTCATGGTTCGCCCGGACGGGACGGGGTCGAGGTCCGGACCGCCCTCGACGGCCATCACGAAATGGACGCCACCGGTGCCGAGCTCCAGGTCGACTGCCGTCGTGTTCAACAGCACGGTGTCGCCGCGTTCGACCGGCCCGGTGATTCCGGGGTAGGCGATAGCGCTGGCCGTCTCGCCCTCCACCTCCACCTGGACCTGGACTGCGTCCGGGCGTTCTTCCACCACGTCGACGACTCGGCCCCGGCGCAGACGGATCACGGCTCGCAATTATCATCTCGGGGCCGGAATGCATCCGCTCGAGCGCCTCCTCGACCTGGTAGCCCTCCTTCTTGAAGCCCGTCGCCCCATGACGTTCGAGGAGATCCGCGACGTCATCCCGGCGTACCAGCACGGCGACCCCGCGTCGGGCAAGCGGATGTTCGAGCGAGACAAGGACACGCTGCGCGAGGCCGGAATCCCCATTGACGTGGGCGGCACCGACCCATGGGAGGTCGACCAGGGCTACCGGATCTACAAGGAGCGGTACTACCTGCCCGAGTTGGACTTCACCACGGACGAGGTCTGGGCCCTTTTCGTCGCCGCGCACACTCCCGGCGAGGACGTCGAAGCCGAACGCGCCTTTCAGAAGCTCTCGACCGCTATGGAGGGCGACGTGCTCGCCGCGATCGCGGACCGGCCCGTGACGCCCGGCGCCGACCCTTCGGGTCCGCACCTCGGACCGGTCGCGGACGCGCTTGCCCGCCGGCGCGCCATTCGCTTCCGGTACCGCCCGCTCCAGGCGAAGCCCGGACCACGGGAGGTGGACCCGTATGGGCTGGTGTTCCGGAGCGGCAACTGGTATCTCGTCGGGCGGGACCGTGGCCGGGAGGACGTCAGGTCGTTTCGGCTCTCGCGGGTGGTCTCGGCCATCAAGGAGATCGGACCTTCGTCGGCGCCTCCCGAAGGATTCGACGCGGTGAAGTTCGTCGAAGCGGGCCCCTGGGGACTCGGACGGCCGCTCGAGCGCGCCCGGATCGCGTTCAGCCCGAAGGTGGCCTGGTGGGCCATTGCGGCGGCGCCGGGGTCGCGTTCCCTTCGGACCGGCGGAGATGGCTGGGTCGAGGCCGAAGTTCCGGCCAGCGAGTCCGAGACGTTCGTCTCGTGGGTCCTGTCGTTCGGCCCGGACGCGCGTGTTCAGGCGCCGGACTCGTTGCGCGAACAGGTCGTGGCGAGACTCCAGGAGCTCACCGCGGGGAGCTTCGCCACGGAAGACGAAGATGAACCCACGGTGGCCTGACGTGACGCAGTCAACCCGACGAACCGGCAAGGCATCCGAGCGCCTGCGGCGGCTTCTCGTCGTCATCCCGTACCTGGTCGGTCATCCCGGCACGGAGATCTCGGAGATCACGCGACTCTTCGGCATCACCGAAGCGGAGCTGCTCGAGGACCTGAACCTCCTGTTCGTCTCGGGCTTGCCGCCCTACGGGCCGGGCGACCTCATCGACGTTCAAGTCGAAGAGGGGCGCGTCTGGATCGGCATGGCGGACTACTTCTCGCGTCCCGTCCGCCTCACTAGGGCCGAGGCGCTCGCGCTCTACCTGAAGGGAAAAGCGTTGCTCGGCGCACCCGGCTTGGAGGAGGCGCCGGCGCTGGCGTCGGCATTGGAGAAGATCGAACAGCGTATCGGCCCGGAAATCCTGGAGAGCCTCGCCGGCAGAGTCGAAGTCGGAGAGGCCGGTCGCATGGCCGAAGCGCTGGCGACGGTGCGCCGTGCCGTCGAGCGACAGGAGCGGCTCGAGATCGAGTACTACAGCGCGGCGCGCGACGAGCTGACCACTCGGCGAATCGACGCGGAGCATCTGTTTTCGGCCATCGGCAACTGGTACGTGGTCGCGTGGGACCACCTGGCGAACGACGAACGGCTGTTTCGCGCGGACCGGATTCGATCGGCGAAGGCGATGGGGGAGACGTTCGAGCCGCGGGGCCTCCTCGGCGCCGGGCGACCGCTCTACACACGGACCGAACACGACATCCCGGTTCGCCTTCGACTCCGGCCCGCGGCGCGGTGGGTCGCCGAGTACTACGAGACCGAAAACGTGAAGAACGCAGAGGACGGATCGGTTGAAGCGACGCTTCCAACGAAAGACCTCGCCTGGGTGACCAAATTGATCCTCCGATTGGGGGGTTCGGCAACCGTGATCGAGCCGCCGGAGCTCGCGGAGATGGTTCGCGATGCGGCGGCGCAAACGCTCGAGGTGTACGAACGACCGCCTGAGAACTGAGCCTTTTGTCTTGATTTGACGCGGTAGCGGGGGAGGTTTCGAGGGTGGCTCAAGAAATTCGCGCCTGTCGTCGATATCGGAGGCGACATGACAACCATCCGAACCACCTGCCCCACCTGCGGCGAAGTCGACATGACGCCAGAGGCCGTTCTGCTCTCGGTGCGCGACCTGGCCGGCGAAGGCTCCTATCGGTTCAGCTGTCCGGAATGCCGGAGCACTGTCGAGAAGCCGGCAGACCGAAAGGTCGTCGCGCTGCTCCTCTCGGCGGGCGTTGAGCTGGCGGATCCTGCGGCCGAGGCTCCTGCCGAAGCTGCGGTGGACCCCGCCATCTACGAGGACCGTCCCGACGGGCCGCCGTTCACCATGGACGACGTGATCACGTTCCACTTCCTGCTTCAGGACGACGAGCTGCTCCACCGCTCAATCCCCAGAGGCTGACTCTCCAGTAAACTCGCGGGAGAACCTCACTCCCGGGGTGATCGCGAGTTGTTCAACATCGGCCCCACAGAGCTCATCGTCATTCTGATCATCGCTTTGCTGGTGTTCGGCCCGAAGCGACTGCCCGAAGTCGGAAGGTCCATCGGTCGCTCCCTTCGCGAGTTCCGGCGCGCTTCCGATGAGATCCGTGGCGAGCTCGAGCAGGGCCTGAACGACGACGAACCACACGCCACGGCGCCGACGAACGGGGCCGCTCCCACCGCGCCCATCCCACCGATCACGCCGGCCTCGGGAACGACAGGGGAGTCCTCGGCAGGACCCGCTGGCTAAGGACCAGGTCCGCAACCTGACGCCCCCTGGAGTGGATCCATGCCGGTGAGACTTCGGCGACGCCGGGATCGTTCGGCCACCATGACCTTCGTCGAACACCTCGATGAGCTGCGACGCCGAATCGTCATCTCGATCGTCGCCGTCGCGGCCGGCTCGATCGCCGGATGGTTTCTCTACAAGCCGGTGTTCAACGTCCTCTCGAACCCCTTCTGCGATTTCGTTCGCCGGGCTCCGCGCCTGGCCATCGATCCACACCACCCATGCCGGCTGGTCTATCTGAGCGTGGCGGAGCCGTTCCTCACGAAGATCAAGCTCGTCGCCTTTCTTGGCTTCGCCTTCGCCCTCCCGGTCGTCCTGTATCAGCTGTGGAGGTTCGTCACGCCGGGTCTCACGGCTCGCGAACGCCGGTTCGCGCTTCCGTTCGTGGCGGCGTCCGTCCTGTTGTTCGCCATCGGCGCGTGGCTCGCCCTCGTCACGCTTCCGAAGGCGCTGTCGTTCCTCCTTGGGTTCGCGGGAACGTCCCGGCTGGTCGCCGTTCTCTCCATCGCGAAGTACATCAGCTTTCTCATCTTCCTCATCCTGGCGTTCGGCCTGGCGTTCGAGTTCCCGCTCGTGCTGATGTCACTGGTGGTGGTGGGCGTCCTGTCGAGCGCGAAGCTTCGGTCGTGGCGCCGCTACGCGTACTTGTTGATCGCGATCGCGGCGGCGGTCATCACCCCCAGCCAGGACTGGTTCACGATGACGGCGATGATGGTGCCCCTGCTAGTGTTCTACGAACTTTCGATCCTGATCTCTCGATTCATCAAACGGTAGAGACGACATGGCGATCAAGGGCAAGGGCAAAACACGAAGCCGGCGCGTCGTTGCCGCTCCACCACGGCCACCGGTCTACGTCCGCAAGAAGCCGTTCTTGTTTCGGCCGACCACCATCGCCGTGGTCGCCGCGCTCGCGCTCGCGGCGATCGCCTTCGGAACCATCAAGGCGCTTCACGCCAGCAGCGAGCGAGCCCTCAGAAAGCGAGAGACCCAGGCGATTCGAACGTACAGCAATCGGTTGACCGCGGAGTTCCCGAGCGATCGTCAGTTCGTCCCTCCGGACGTGTACTTCTTCTATCAGTCCGTCTCCAAGGATGTGGACAGCTTCGGCAAGGGGAAGGGCTCACCGGCGCTGATTCGCAAAGAAGGCGAACAGATGACGAAGACGGCTGCCGCGGCGGCGGACCGCATCAAGGCCATCGCGGTCGACCGACTCGTGTCCCCCGATCTCACCGTGTCCAACGAGGTGGGCGTTCGAGGCAAGGGCATGACAAGGTTCCAGCTTCGCAGCGCCACCGCAGAGATCTCCCGCGCGTTCCGCATCTACGCCGTGGCCGGGGGATTGGTGAAGGCCGTCAGCGAAGCCCCGCCGAAACAGCGGGCCGAGCTGGCCGCCCAGGTTCAGAACTTGATCGGGCAGGGGGTGGAGCTGTTCTCGGAGGGGTACCGGATCGTGTCCGGGCTCAAGGCTCGTGTCGGCATCAAGACGCCGGTGCCGAAAGCACCCGGCGCACCCGGTGCACCCGGTGGCGCTCCCGGCATCCCGACGGCTCCCTCCGGCTAACCGTCGACATGCGCGCTCGGCTGGTCGAGCGGGGAAACTGATGAGAGTCGCCGTCGTGGCGAACCCCACCTCGGGCAGAGGAAGGGGCGCCAAGCTCATTCCACAGGTCGAGGCCCTGCTTCGGTCCGAAGGAATCGAGCACACCGTTCACATCAGCGAAGGTCCTCTTGATCCCGAACGCCTGGCGATGAGGGCCGCAGTGGATGGGGCCGACATCGTCGCGGCGCTCGGCGGCGACGGCCACATCGGCGCATGCGTGAACGGTGTCATGTCAGCCGCGGCTGAGGGCGGGTCGGCCGCGCTGGCCGTCATTCCGGCGGGAACGGGCAACGACTTCGCTCGCATCGTTCGGGTGGACGCGAAGGATCCGCTGGCGGCCGTGCGATTCCTTCGTTCGCCCGTGATCAAGCGCATCGACCTGGCGCGGCTGGTCGTGCCGCAGGGAGAGCGGTATTACGCCAACGTCGCCGGAGCAGGGTTCGATTCCGAAGCGAACGCGTACGCGAACCGCATGAAGTACGTGAAGGGGCAGTTGCGATACGTCGTGGCGGCGTTCGCCTTGCTCCCTCGGTTCAAGCCGGCGCAGTTCAAGGTGACCGTTGACGGAGAGACGCACGACTTGCCGGGGATGCTGGTCGCGGTGGGGAACGGAAGGTCGTATGGCGGCGGGATGCGGGTGTGTCCGGACGCCAAGGTCGACGACGGAATTCTCGACATCACGCTCATCGGCGACGTCTCGAAGCTCGATTTCATCCGGACGTTTCCCAAGGTCTTTACGGGCAAGCATCTTTCCCATCCGAAAGTCCGACAGCTGCGTGGACGTGACATCTCCATCACCGCTGAGCGGACGCTGCAGGTCTACGCCGACGGTGAACCCGTCGGCACCCTTCCGGCGACGTTTACGGTCGCTCCACTGGCCCTCGCAGTGGTCGTGCCGCCCACCGAAAGAAAGGAAACGACATGACCGACGGTTTGCTCTTGCTCCACGCCTGGCCCCTCGATGCGTCGATGTGGGAGCCGCAGATCGAGGCCTTGGGAGGCGCCACCACGATCGCCGCTCCCAATCACCCCGGGTTTGGAGGAACCGCGCTGCAAGGCGGGACGATGACCATGGACGCCGCGGCGGATGCGGCGGCCGAGGCGGCGACGCAAGCCGGACTCGACCGCATGGTCGTGTGCGGCCTGTCGATCGGCGGCTACATCGCGTTCTCGTTCTGGCGGCGGCATCGCGACCGCGTGGCCGGCTTCATCCTTGCCAGCACGCGGGCCACCGCGGACGACGATGAGGGAAGACAACGAAGGATCGTGCTGGCCGAGCGCCTGCGCGCCGAAGGCAACGGGTTCATGGTGGAGAACCCCCCACCCCTGCTTTCGGCGGACGCGCCGCAGGATCTTCAGGATCGGGTCAAGGGCATCATCGGGCGACAGCCCGCGGAGTCCATCGCTGCCGCGTCGCTCGGAATGGCCGAACGACCCGACTCCACCGGCGACCTCGCCGGCATCGACGTTCCGACGATGATCATCGCGGCCGAGGGCGACCTGCTCATCCCTCCTCAGCAGACGAAAGACATGGCCGCGCAGATTCCCAACGCGCGATTGGAGTCGCTGGACCGAGCCGGGCACCTGTCCAACCTGGAAGCGCCCGAGGAGTTCAACCGCCTCATCAGGGAGCACCTCGAAACGGCGAACCTAGACTAGATCCCAGTGGATCTTCAGAAGTTCGCGGCACGCTATCCCTTCCCGCTGGATGAGTTCCAGTCCAAAGCGATCCAGGCGCTGGAGGGTGGTGAATCGGCGCTGGTCGCCGCCCCGACCGGCGCCGGCAAGACGGTCGTGGCGGAGTTCGCCATCGAACGTGCGTTGTCGCGGCACCGCAAGGCCTTCTACACCACGCCGCTGAAGGCGCTTTCGAATCAGAAGTTCGGCGACTTCGTCCGGCGATACGGAGAGAGCCGGGTCGGCCTGTTGACGGGCGACAACACGATCAACTCCGAAGCTCCGATCGTAGTGATGACCACGGAGGTCCTCCGCAACATGATCTACGAGGGAAGCTCGACGCTCGAGGGCCTGGAGACCGTGATCCTGGACGAGGTTCACTACCTCCAGGACCCGTATCGCGGCGCCGTGTGGGAGGAGATCCTCATCCATCTTCCGCTTTCCGTCGCCGTGGTGTGTCTCTCGGCGACCGTCTCGAACGCCGAGGAGTTCGGCGAGTGGATCGGGGCACTTCGTGGACCCACGCGCGTGGTCATCGAGGAGAAGCGCCCGGTCCCGCTCCAGAACCTCTACATGGTGGGCAGGAAGCTTCACGACATGCACGTGCAGGAAAGCGGCAGGGTCGTCGCGAATCCCTATCTGGTCTCGCTGGACAAACGAGAGATGCGCATCCGGACGAGGCCGCGCGCCGAGGGCCGCCACGGACGCACCATCGTCATGCGGGCCGAGCGACCCCGTGAGGGACATCGCCGGTTCTACGTGCCGAAACGGGAGGAAGTCGTCGAGGTGCTGGACGACGCCGGAATGCTGCCCGCCATTTACTTCGTGTTCAGCCGAGCGGGGTGCGACGCGAGCGTCCGCTACCTGATGGAGTCCGGCCTCCGTCTGACCAGCAGGGCCGAGGAGGCGCGGATCCGCGAGATCGTGGAGACGCGCGCGGCGTGGATCGAAGAAGAGGAACTCTCGGCGCTCGGGTTCTACGACCTGCGCGAAGCGCTCGCCGCCGGGATCGCCGCGCATCACGCCGGCATGCTGCCCGTCTTCAAGGAGACCGTCGAATACCTCTTCGCCCAGGGATTGGTGAAGGTGGTCTTCGCCACCGAGACCCTCTCGCTCGGCATCAACATGCCGGCGAAGACCGTGGTGATCGAGGATCTCTGGAAGTTCTCGGGCGAGCGCCACGAGATGCTCACGCCGGGCGAATACACCCAGCTCACTGGACGGGCGGGGCGGAGGGGAATCGACGAGGTCGGGTTCGCCGTCGTGCTGTATCAAAAGCAGGTTCCGTTCGAACGAGTCGCGGGGCTCGCATCAACGCGGACCTACGAGCTCCGATCGTCGTTCCGCCCCTCCTACAACATGGCCGTGAACCTGGTCCGCAACTACACCCGCGAAGAGGCGCGGCACTTGCTGAACTCGTCGTTCGCTCAGTTTCTGGCGGACAGGGGCGTGGTTCGGCTCGAACGAGAGCTCGAGCGAGACCGCGCCTATCTGGACGGCTATCGCGCGCGCGTGGTCTGCGATCGCGGCGACTTCGCCGAGTACTGGGCGCTCCGGGAGGGCGCTCACCGAATTCGAGAAGATGCGCGGCGGGCGAACACCCGAGGCCGAAGCGAGGCGGCGCGGCGCGCGTTGGCGACCCTTCGTCCCGGCGACGTGATCTTCCTGCCGTCGGCGCGACGACGCGGTCTGGCCGTGGTCATCAGCAGCCGCGAGGGACGGCCAACGGTGCTCACGCAAGACCGGCGGTACTTTCGGCTGGTCCTGGACGACTTTGACGACGCTCCACGCGCCGTGGCCCGAATCGATCTGCCGCGATCGGGTAGCGCGCGCAGTGCCCGGGTCCGGCGAGATCTCGCGGCGAAGCTGGCCACTCTGCGGGTGCGCCCGCCCCGGCAGCGACGGGCGTCGTTCGATCCGACTGCCGAGAAACGAGCCGCCGAGATCGAACACGAGGCGGCGCAACACCCGTGTCATGCGTGCCCGGACCGCTCCGAACACGAGCGCTG
>DASVPT010000302.1:0-6642 GCA_036389535.1 Actinomycetota bacterium | reverse complement strand
AACGCACGCCGACCAGCTGGGGGCATCGGGAGCCGCGGAGGCCGCGGCACAGGTTGGCGCGGTCAGCGCGGACCACCTCAATCACATCAGCGAGGAAGGAATCGCCGCGTTGCGAAGCGCCGAGACGATCGGAGTGCTTCTCCCGGTCTCGACGCTGTTCCTCCGGGCGGAACCGCCGCCGGTCTCACGACTGGTGGAAGCCGGCGTCGCCCTCGCCATCGCCACCGATTTCAACCCGGGAACGTCGCCCTGCCTCTCGATGCCACAGGTGATCCAGACGGCCGGTTCGCTCTACGGTCTTTCGACCACCGCCGCGATCTCCGCCGCGACCGTCAACGCAGCGTGCGTCCTGAGCCGAGAGAAGGAGTTCGGGTCGCTCCAGCCTGGCCTTCGAGCGAACTTCGTCATCACCGACGATCCCGATCCGGCAATGATCGCGTATCGCCCGGGGCACAACCCCGTGGTCGAAACCTGGATCGAGGGCGAGCGCTTCTTCGCTCGCGACTGACGCCTCGCCACCTCAGGCCAGCGGCCCGACCTCGGCCTCGACCGCCTCGACAAGGGCACCGGATTGGACGAGCGCACTGACCTCGTCGATGTCGGGCTTGAGCACCCGATCGTCCTCCATATGCGGAATCAACTCCCGGATCGCTCGCAGCGCCGCCGCCGCCCCTGGTCCCGGGCGAGGCGGGGCCCGCAGGTCGATGCCCTGCGCCGCCGCCAGCGCCTCCAGCGCGATGACGATCTCGGCGTTCGCCACGCAGTCCCGGGCGTGCCGCGCGGCCGTCATCCCCATGCTGACGTGGTCTTCCTGTCCGGCAGAGGACGGGATCGAATCGACCGACGCCGGATGCGCCAGCGACTTCGACTCGGAGACCAGCGACGCCGCAGTGTACTGGACGAGCATGAACCCGGAGTTTCGCCCGGCCTCGCCCACCAGAAACGGCGGGAGACCGTTGTTGGTCGCGGGGTCGAGCAGACGATAGAGCCGGCGCTCGGAGATCGAGGCCAGCGAAACCACCGCCGCGGCGAGCGCGTCGAGGGCGATGGCGACCGGCTGGCCGTGAAAGTTGCCACCCGAGACCACGTCTCCTTCCGGAAACACGACGGGGTTGTCGGAAACCGAACCGATCTCCACCGACAGCACGTCTTCGGCGTGCCCCAGCGTGTCCCGATAGGCGCCGTGAACCTGTGGAGCGCAGCGAATGGAATAGGCGTCCTGCACCAGGTGGGGGCTGTCGCGATGCGAAGCAACGATCTCGCTCCCCTGGAGCAGCGTTCGAAGATTCGACGCGGAAGCCGACTGGCCGGCATGCGGGCGAAGCGCGTGCAGTCGTTCGTCGAACGAACGATCCGTGCCGAGCGCCGCCTCGAGGGTCATGGCGGCGGAGATGTCGGCGGTCTTTGACAAGGTTCGCGCCCGATGCGCGGCAAGCGTCCCGGTGGCCAACATCCCCTGGGTCCCGTTGACCAGGGCGATTCCCTCTTTCGGCCCCAGCTCCAGGGGCTCGATCCCGGCGCGCTCGAGCGCCATCGCTCCCGTCATGCGTTCGCCCTTGAAAGAGACGTCTCCCTCACCGAGCAGCGGGAGCGCCAGATGAGCGAGCGGGGACAGATCACCCGATGCCCCGAGTGACCCTTGCTCCGGTACCACGGGGAGCAGATCCTGGTTGAGGAACGAGATGAACCGATCGACCACCACCGGCCGGACGCCCGAGTACCCCAGTGCCAGCACGTGGGCGCGAAGCAGGAGCATGGCCCGGACCTCCCATTCGCTGAGCGGCTGGCCGACGCCGACGGCGTGGGAGCGGACCAACCCGGTCTGCAGCCGGCGAACCTCATCCGCCTCGAGCCGGACGTTCGCGAGGCTCCCCAGCCCGGTCGTGACGCCGTAGACGGTTTCGCCGGCCGCGACCTTCTCCTCGATGACGCGACGAGACGCGGCCATTCGTTCCCTCGCCGAGGACGAAAGCTCGACCGGCTCGCCGCGCGCCACCGCGACGACGTCATCGATGGAGAGCCGCTCCCCCACGCGGACGGTCATCGAGGCGAGGCTACCGGAGTTGGACGATGATGGAGAGATGCGTGTGCTGACTCGGCCGGAGGTCGAGGAGCTGTTGGACGTCGACGAGCTGATCGAGGCGCTCGGCTCGGCCATGGCCGACGTGAGCGCCGGGAAGGCCTCGCTTCCCCCTCGGGTCGGGGCGTTCGTCGCGGAGCAGGACGGCATGCTCGCCGCGATGCCCGGATACGTACCGTCGATCGAGATCCTGGAGACGAAGCTGGTGAGCGTCTTCCCGCACAACGACGCGCGGGGTCGCCCGTCCCATCAGGCGGTCATCGTGGCATTCGATCCCGAAACCGGGACCCCCGAGGCGCTCATGGACGGGACGTACATCACGGCGATCCGGACGGCCGCAACGTCCGCCCTCGCCACCCGGCTCCTGGCCCGCCGGGACGCGTCGGTCATGGCGGTCATCGGCACCGGGGTGCAGGCTCGCGCGCACATCGAGGCGGTCCCGCGCGTGCGCTCCATCGCCGAGGTCCGCATCGCCGGGCGGGATCCCGAGAAGGCCAAACGACTGGCCGATGAGGTCGAGCGAACCGTTGAGACGCAGGTTCGACTCATGCCATCGATCGAATCCGCAGTCGAGGGCGCCGACATCGTCTGCGCCACGACCCACGCATCCGAGCCGGTGGTCACGCGGAGTTGGCTCTCGCCCGGCGTCCACGTGAACTCCGTGGGAGTGAACAAGGACGGCCCCGAGATCGACGCCGCGACCGTGGCCGACGCCCTCGTCGTCGTGGAGTCCAGAGAGGCCGCCCTCGCGCCGTTTCCGGCCGGCGCCGTCGACCTGACAGGGCCGATCCAGGAAGGGATCATCACTGCCGGCCACATCCACGCCGAGCTGGGCGAGCTGGTGAGTGGAAGCCGCCCCGGACGAACCTCGGACGAGCAGATCACGCTGTACAAGTCGGTGGGAATCGCCGCCGAGGACGCGGCGGCCGCAGCTCTGGTGTTGAAGGCAGCTCAGAACAAGGACACCGGGATCGAGGTCTCGCTCTGATGAAGACGGAAAGGGCCTGGATCACGCCATGACCATCGTCACCGCCAAGCTCGTTTTTGCCGGGGATGAGTGGAAGCCGGACCACGGGTTCGTCGTTCAGGGCGGCCGGATCCTCGCCACGGGGGAGCGGCGCGAGCTCACCGAGACCTATCCCGATCACGAGACGGAGGACTGGGGCGAGGTCGCCGTGCTGCCCGGAACCATCAACGGGCACGGACACTCGTTCCAGGCGCTGCTCCGCGGGTTCGGGGACGACAGGACGTTCATGTCGTGGCGAGATCACGTCCTCTATCCCTTCTCGGAGCGGCTCGATCGCGATGGCATCAAGGCGGGCGCGCTTTTCGATTTCGCCGAGATGGCGAAAGCCGGCGTCACCACCGCCGTCGACTTCTTCTACCTGCACGACCGCAACAACGAGAACGACATGGCAGTCGTCGAGGCCGCGCAGGAAGTGGGGATTCGGCTGGTGCTGGCCCGTTCGATGTACGACTGGACCGGCGCTCCGAAGCGGTACCAGGAAACGCGCATCGAGGCCGAACGGAACTTTCGCGAGCTCCACGCGGAGCTCCAGGGCAACCGGATGGCGTTCGTCCAACCCGCGCCGCACTCCATCCACGCCGCCAGCCCCGCGATGATCCAGGCCGGAGCGGAGCTGGCCGCCGAGTTCGGCCTTCCGTTCCACATTCACGTGGCGGAAGGACGCTACGAACGGGACCGCTCGATCGAGCAGTACGCGCTGTCGCCGGTCGCCTTCCTGGATTCGCTCGGCGTCCTGTCGGAGCGAACGCTCATGGTCCATGCGGTGTGGGTCGACCAGGACGACCTCGGAATCATGGCGGAGCGAGGAGTGAAGGTGGTCCACAACCCGTCCGCGAACGCCTTTCTGGGGGACGGGATCGCGCCGGTTCGTCAGATGCTCGAGCACGGAATCCCCGTCTGCCTCGGAACCGACGGGGGATGCACCAACAGCCGGCAATCGGTGTTCGAAGAGATGCGGATGGCCGCGCTTTTGGCCAAAGCCGTGGCCCACGACGGCTCTGCCCTCGGCGCGGACGAGACGTTGCTGATGGGGACCGCCCGGGGCGGGGAAGCCCTCGGTCTCCCGGTCGGGAGAATCGCGCTAGACCACGCCGCCGACCTGGTCGTCGTCGATCTGGGCGCGCTCTCCGTTCAGCCCGCCGCCACGTCGCCGAAACAGATCGTCTACTCGATGCAGCCGGATGCGATCCAGCGAGTCATCGTGGGAGGCGAAACCGTGGTGGAGAACGGCCGGCTGGTCCGAACCGACGAAGCCGACATCGTGGGGCGGGTCGGCGAGGTCACGAAGACCTGGCAGTCGGCCATGGCGAGCACCCGGTAGACTTCGCCGATACCTCGCCCGCCCTCGCAAGCAGGAGAACGGCTTGATTCAGTCATACCAATACGGGATCTACCCGCGATCTGAGGACGTCGTGGCCGCCACGCGCGGGCTCGAGCGGGGCCGGACCTCCCCCGACGAGGTCACGGACGCCGTCAAGCGTGACCGGGTCGGGCTCATCGAGGCTCAGCAGGAAGCCGGCCTCGATTTCTTCTCTGACGGCCTTCTTCGCTGGCAGGACATCTTCCGGCCGCTGGTCGAGGCCACCCACGGCATGGAGGCCCGCACGCTGGTCCGTTGGTTCAACAACAACTCGTTCTTCCGGGCGCCGGAACCGGGAGACGAGCTTCGCCTGACCACAGAGCTTCCCTCGGTGTACGACGAGATCGATGACATCCCCGAGCCGCGGGTGGCCACGCTCCCATCTCCCTTCCTGTTCTCTCGCGCCGCACAGACCACCAGGGACCGCGATCAGCTTTTGGTCGAGATCGCCACGTCGATCCTGGCCCCGGTGGCCAAGGCGCTCGCGGGACGCGGGTTCAAGGTGATCCACCTCCAAGAACCGTGGGCCGTCTACTTCGGGATCGAAGACGAGACGTGGAACCCGTTCGAAAAGGGGTTGGCCGCGATCAAGGAGGCCATCGGGGGGGCGGCCGATCTTGTCCTGCATACGTATTTCGCCGACTCCGCTCCCATCATCGATCGCCTCAAGAACCTGCCGGTGGATGCCATCGGTGTGGACCTCGTGGAGACGGATCCGGAGGCGTTGGGCAGCGGGTGGCAGACCGGCGTCCTGGCGGGGTGCCTCGACGGCCGGAGGTCGGTGACGGAGCCCGTCGACTCGACGGTCGATTTCGTCCGGCGGCTGGCCGACACCACAGGGGCGCCGCGCGTCTACGTGTCATCGAACTGCGAGCTGGAGTTCCTTCCCAAGGACGTGGCACGCCAGAAGATCCTTCGGCTCGGCGAGATCACGCGGCGGTTGAAGGAGCAGACGTCATGAGCGACGGCAACGCGAACCGGCCGCTGCTGACCCACGAGATCGGGTCGCTCGACAAGCCGGGATGGCGAGTCAAGGCGTACGCGGGCCGCGCGCTCGGAGACCAGGACCTCGAAGAGGCTCGCTCCTGGGGCGAGCGGCTGGGCGTTCCGAGGTACGACCAGCTCGGGGAGCTCCTGCAGCAGGCGCCGCTGACGACCAAGGAGCAGAAGGACGAAGTGCGAAAGTGGTCGAGCCGGTACGGGCTTCGACTGGAGGAGTCCGCGGGGCTCGACGTCGTCTACGACGGCGAGCAGCAGCGCAGCGAGATGTACGCGTGGGCGATCGCGCACGCCAACGGCTTCGAGTGGCGAGGAAGCGTCCGCGCGTTCGACAACAAGTACTACTCGAAGGCCGCCGTCACCGGCCCGATGTCGCTGAAGGAGCCGTATCACAACGACGAGTTCTCGTTCCTTCGGGACATCGCCAACGCCGAGCTCAAGGTACCGATCACCGGCGCCTACACCATCGCCGACTGGTCGTTCGACGAGCACTACTTCAAGGACCGCGACCTCTCCGGAACGCATGCCAGTCGCAAGGCGGCGCGGCACGAAGCGCGAAGGGAATTCATCCTCGACGTCGCCCGCAACCTGATCCGGCCGAACCTGGAGGCGCTCCTCGGGCTGGGTGCGCGGTGGATCCAGATCGACGAGCCGGGCGGTTCAACCGATCCGGAAGAGCTCGACCTGTTCGCGGAGAGCTTCAACGAGAGCGTGAAGGGGCTGGACGGCTTCTTCTCAACGCATCTTTGTTTCTCCGACTACAACCTGTTCTTCCCGGCGATCGAGGCGATGACGGGGTGCCGGCAATACTGCGTCGGGTTCGCCAACTACGACAGCCGCGAGCTCGGGACCTCGGAAGAGGATCGGCCCGGATATCACGTCATCGAGAAGTTCCGCGATCTTCCATATCAGCCCGCGCTGGGACTGGGCGTCCTGGACATCCACACCAATTTCATCGAGCCGCCGGAGCTCGTCCGCGACCGCATCCTCTACGCGGTGGATGTCTTCGGGGGGCCCGAGCGAATTCACGTCACGCCGGATTGCGGCCTTCGAACGCGATCGTGGGACGTCGCCTACGCCAAGCTGAAGAACATGGTGGAGGGCGTGGCGCTGGCGAAGAAGGAGCTCGGGCTCTAGCCGGCTCACCCTCTCCCATCCGCCATCTGGGGCGCTCCA